>NZ_DEQF01000013.1:1836-40129 GCF_002360305.1 Streptococcus sp. UBA3373
TAGATTTATTTAATAACAAAATAGAAGGTTGACAAAGTCAACCTATATTCTATTCTGCTATATTCATGAAACCAACATACTTTCTCTTTAAGAGATAACCTTCAAGTTGTTTCATTCCTTCAATTCCTGTTGAGATCAAGATCAACAAACTTGTTCCCCCTAAAGCAATGCTGCTAGACAAATCCATCATTTGTTGAGCAACAATTGGTGTTAGAGAAATGAATGCTAGAAAAACAGATCCAACAGTGGCTAATTTCTTCAATAATGAAGACAAATAATCTTCCGTTTCGCGTCCAGGTCGAACACTAGGAATATAAGACGCTCCCTTTTGCAAGTTCTCGGCTGTTTTTTCGGGATTGACTTGCACAAAAGTATAGAAGAAAGAGAATAGGATAATTAGCACTGCATAAACAACCATTCCTGTTGGGGTTTGGTAGTTTAATAGTTTTTCAAGGTTCGTTAGCCAAGGAATATCTCGACCATTTGAAATCAACGGGATAATCGTACTTGGAATAGTTGTAATCGAGCTCGCAAAGATAACGGGAATAACGCCAGCTGGATTAATTTTTAAAGGAAGGTACGAACTTGTTGGAGCTCCCTTTTCAAGTTTTGTATATTGAATTGGAATTTTATATTCTGCTTGTTGAACAAATGTGGTAAAGAAAACAATAACCAACACTGCTAAGATCAACAAAGCAACAAAGATGTATGAAGACATTAAATCACTTGAACGAACGTTCACGAAGAAGTCTTCATAAATCGTTGAGATTGCACTTGGAATTGATGAGATAATACCCGCGAAGATAATCATTGATACACCATTCCCAAAACCTTTATCCGTGATTTGCTCACCCAACCAAGTAACAATCATGCTACCTGTTGTTAAAAGAGCGCCAATCAAAAGATAGGTTTTGACATTTGGGGTAGAAACCAATGCTATGCTTGATAAGGTATTAAATCCTGCGGTAATCCCAATAGATTGAACAAATGCTAAAGCAAGAGAAATGTAGCGCGTTGCCTGATTTAACTTACGACGCCCTACTTCACCTTGCTTACTCCATTCGACAAACTTAGGTAGAATGTCCATTTGTAGAAGTTGAACAATGATGGATGCTGTGATATAAGGGCTGACCCCCATTGAAAATACAGAGAAGTTACTCATAGCATTCCCTGAAACAAGGTTCAACATGTTCAAAAAGGGAAGTTCTCCTAATTGCCCTAGGCTTTTCGCATTAATTCCAGGAACTGTAATATGTGTTCCAACACGGAAAACGAAAATAATAAAAAGTGTAAAGAAAATCTTATTTCTAACATTTTTTACTTTTAGCGCATCCTTAAGTAGCTTAAAGAACATTCTATGTCCCCCTCAATTAGATGACTTCGACTGAACCACCTTTAGCTGTGATCGCTGCTTCAGCAGATTTAGAGAATTTAGCTGCTTTAACAGTCAATTTTTTAGTCAATTCACCGTTACCAAGGACTTTAACACCTGATTTTTCAGCACGAACGATTCCAGCTTCTTTAAGAACAACTGGAGTTACTTCTGTACCATCTTCAAAAACATTAAGTTGATCAAGGTTTACAAGTGCGTATTCTTTTGCGTTAACGTTTGAAAAACCACGTTTTGGCATACGACGGAACAATGGTGTTTGTCCACCTTCAAAACCAAGACGTACTTTTCCACCGCTACGTGCTTTTTGACCTTTTTGACCACGTCCGGCAGTTTTACCATTACCAGATGATGTACCACGACCTACACGATTACGTACTTTACGTGAACCTTCTGCTGGTTTAAGTTCATGAAGTTTCATTATTTAATTTCTCCTTTATTTGTAAAATGCTAGCGCCCCTATAGGGGGAAAGGACTCCCTATAGAAACTCGCCTATACCATTATCTAGTTTAAGCCGCAAGAGTTTCCTCTGCGACTTAAACGAACACTCATATTGATGTTAATTATTTAACATCTTCAACAGTTACTAAATGTGAAACCGCAGTAATCATTCCACGGATAGCTGGAGTGTCTTCTTTGACAACTGAGCTATTCAATTTACCAAGTCCAAGTGCGGCAACTGTTTTACGTTGAGCAGGGATGCGTCCGATTGGAGACTTAGTCAAAGTAATTTTAATTTGAGCCATGATGATCTCCTTTCTTAAGCTAAATCAGAAACTGAAACACCGCGAAGAGCAGCGACATCTTCAGCACGTTTAAGTTGTTTCAAACCTTCAACAGTTGCACGAACGATGTTGATTGGAGTGTTTGAACCAAGTGATTTAGATGTAACATCCGCTACACCAGCCAATTCGATGACGGCACGAACAGCACCACCAGCGGCAACCCCCGCACCTTCAACAGCAGGTTTCAATAATACTTTTGCTCCACCAAATTCTGAATGAACTTCGTGAGGAATAGTTGTACCAACCATTGGTACTTCGATCATGTTCTTTTTAGCGCTTTCGACAGCTTTACGGATAGCTTCTGGTACTTCTTGAGCTTTACCAGTACCAAAACCTACACGACCATTACGGTCACCAACAACTACAAGAGCAGCAAAGCGAAGACGACGTCCACCTTTTACAACTTTTGTAACACGGTTGATGGCAACAACGCGCTCTTCAAGTTCAACTGCATTATCTTTAAATGCCATTATTAAGTGTCCTCCCTATTAGAATTTCAATCCGTTTTCACGAGCTGAGTCAGCCAAAGCTTTAACACGTCCGTGATAGAGATATCCACCGCGGTCAAACACCACTTCAGAAATACCTTTAGCTACTGCGCGTTCAGCAACAAGTCTACCGACAACAATGGCTTGTTCTGTTTTAGTTCCTTTTGAAACTTCTTTATCAAGAGTTGATGCACTTGCGAGCGTTACACCCGCTACGTCATCAATTACTTGAGCGTAGATGCCTGTATTAGAACGGAAAACGTTCAAACGTGGGCGATCAGCAGTTCCAGAGAGTTTACCGCGAACGCGACGATGGCGTTTTTGACGGATTTTATTTTTATCTGGTTTCGAAATCACAATTTTCACCTCTTAATTTTTTAAATGATGTCAAAATGACACGTTATAAATACTAGAATAGGAATTTTGCAAGAAGAACTCTCGCAAAAACTCCCATAATCTATTATTTACCAGTTTTACCTTCTTTACGACGAACGTATTCACCAACGTAACGGATACCTTTACCTTTATAAGGTTCTGGAGCACGAAGGCTACGGATGTAAGCTGCTGTTTGACCAACAACTTCTTTGTTGATACCGTTAACGACGATGTTAGTTGCAGATGGTACTTCAAATGAAATGCCTTCTGGAGCTTCTACTTCGTCTTGGTGAGATTTACCGACAGAAAGTACAAGTTTTGAACCTTGAAGTTGTGCACGGTATCCAACCCCACGCATTTCAAGTTCTTTTTTGAAACCTTCAGAAACACCAACAACCATGTTGTTCAAGTTAGCACGAGTTGTACCATGAATTGTTTTCATTTCTTTTGAGTCATTTGGACGGTGAAGTGAAACTTCATTGCCTTCAACTTTGATTTCAATATTTTTGTTAAACTCACGAGTGAGTTCGCCTTTAGGTCCTTTAACAGTTACTACATTGTTATTGTTAGTAACTTCTACACCAGCAGGCAAGTTGATAACTTTATTACCAATACGTGACATAGTTTTATATTCTCCTGTTAAATTGTCAAGCCGCTTAATGCGACGAGTTTTCACGGGGCGACTACTATATGCTTAGTAGTCCATTTGTTAGTAAGAAATGTGTTGTACTTATCTTACCAAACGTAAGCAATAACTTCTCCACCAACGTTCTTTTGACGTGCTTCTTTGTCAGTCAAAAGACCTTCTGATGTAGAGATAATTGCAATTCCAAGTCCGTTAAGAACTTTAGGAACATCTTCACGTTTTGCGTAAACACGAAGACCTGGTTTAGAAACACGTTTCAAGTTAGTGATAACGCGTTCTCCGTTTTGTCCATATTTAAGGAAAACACGGATGATTCCTTGTTTGTCATCTTCGATAATTTCAACGTTTTTCACGAAACCTTCGCGTTTAAGAATTTCAGCAATTCCTTTTTTAATGTTTGAAGCAGGTACTTCCAACACTTCATGTTTTGCTTGGTTAGCATTACGGATGCGTGTTAGAAAATCTGCAATTGGGTCAGTCATAACCATTTTTATATTCTCCTCTTACTAGTAGTTTGAATTACTCACTTGCTAGTTAATGTCATGGGAAAGCAACAGTCATTGCCTTCCTATTCTTATCTCATCGACTTACCAAGAAGCTTTGGTAACCCCTGGGATTTGTCCTTTGTAAGCTAACTCACGGAAGCAAACACGGCAAAGTTTGAATTTGCGGTAAACTGAATGTGGACGGCCACAACGTTCGCAACGAGTGTAAGCTTGCGTAGAGAATTTCGCAGGGCGATGATTCTTAGCAATCATAGATTTTTTAGCCAATTAATTTACCTCCAAAATTATTTTGCGAAAGGCATTCCAAGGCCTTTAAGCAATTCACGACCTTCTTCGTCAGTGTTAGCTGTAGTTACGATAACAATATCAAGACCACGTACTTTATCAACATCATCAAAGTTGATTTCTGGGAAGATCAATTGTTCTTTCACACCAAGTGTGTAGTTACCACGTCCGTCAAAAGATTTTGTTGGAACACCGTGGAAGTCACGCACACGTGGAAGTGAAACAGTAACCAATTTATCTAAGAATTCGTACATACGTTCACCACGAAGGGTAACTTTTGCACCGATCGCTACACCTTCACGAAGACGGAAGCCAGCGATTGATTTCTTAGCTTTAGTAATCAATGGTTTTTGACCTGAAATAAGTGCCAATTCAGCAGCAGCTTTTTCAAGGTTTTTAGCGTTATTTACAGCATCACCAACACCCATGTTAAGAACGATTTTCTCAACTTTTGGGACAGCCATAACTGAAGAATAGTTAAATTTTTCAGTCAAAGCAGGAACAACTTCGTTAGTGTATTTTTCTTTTAAGCGATTTGCCATTATATACTTTTCTCCTTTCCTTCGTGATTAATCAAGCACTTCGCCTGATTTTTTGTTGTAACGAACTTTTTTGCCGTCAACAACTTTGTAACCAACACGTCCTGCTACACCATTTTTGTCAAGAACTTGAACATTAGACACATGGATTGGTGCTTCTTTTTCCACGATAGCACCTTGAGGGTTTTCGTTGTTTGGTTTTTGATGTTTTTTAACGATAGCAACACCTTCAACAACAACTTTGTTGACTTTAGGAAGGGCTTTAAGAACTACAGCTTCAACGCCTTTGTCCTTACCAGCAATAACGCGAACTTTATCGCCTTTTTTTACAAACATTTGGTTTTTCTCCTATTATTTCTTACGCCCTAATGGGCACCCTGCAAAAGCAGGGGACTTAGTTTGTGTTATGTATGAATTAAAGTACTTCTGGTGCAAGTGACACGATCTTCATGAAGCCACCTTCACGCAATTCACGTGCAACAGGGCCGAAGATACGAGTTCCACGAGGTGTTTTGTCTTCGCGGATGATTACTGCAGCATTGTCATCAAATTTGATGTATGAACCGTCTGGACGGCGCGCACCTGATTTAGTACGAACAACTACGGCTTTAACAACATCACCTTTTTTAACAGCGCCACCAGGAGTAGCTTGTTTTACAGAAGCAACGATTACGTCACCGATGTTAGCGAATTTACGTCCTGAACCACCAAGAACTTTGATAGTCAAGATCTCACGAGCACCGCTATTATCAGCAACTTTCAAGCGAGTTTCTTGTTGAATCATTTCAAATTTCTCCTTTTAGTTTGATTAGATAATAACAGCTTCTTCCACAACTTCTACAAGACGGAAACGTTTTGTAGCTGAAAGTGGACGAGTTTCCATGATACGAACGATATCGCCTTCTTTAGCAACGTTGTTTTCATCATGTGCTTTGTATTTTTTAGAATAGTTGATACGTTTACCATAGACTGGGTGGTTACGTTTTGTTTCAACTATAACAGTGATTGTTTTATCCATTTTGTCAGATACAACACGTCCAACAAGTGTTTTACGTTGATTACGTTCCATTATTAGAATTTCTCCTTTCCCAATCTATTATTTCTTTTCTGATTGCACAGTTTTAACACGTGCAATTTGTTTTTTAACTTCGTTCAAACGAGCAGTTTGATCAAGTTGACCTGCTGCAGCTTGGAAACGAAGGTCGAAAAGTTCTTTCTTAAGTTCGTTTTCTTTCTTAGCAAGTTCTTCTTGAGAAAGACCACGAAGCTCTTTAACAAAATCTTTAATTTCTTGAAGTTTCATGTTTTCTCCTTATTCTGCTTCACGTTTCACGAATTTCGTTTTAACTGGTAATTTGTGGCTTGCAAGACGAAGCGCTTCGCGTGCAACTTCTTCAGAAACACCTGCGATTTCGAACATCACTTTACCACGTTTAACTGGTGCTACCCAACCTTCTGGAGCCCCTTTACCAGAACCCATACGTACACCGATAGCTTTAGCAGTGTATGATTTGTGTGGGAAGATTTTAATCCAAACTTTACCACCACGCTTCATGTAACGAGTCATTGCAATACGGGCAGCTTCGATTTGGCGGTTTGTAATCCAGTGGCTAGTTGTTGCTTGAAGACCGTATTCACCAAATGCAACTTCTTTACCACCTTTAGCTTCACCGCGCATTTTTCCACGGAATTCACGACGGTGTTTAACACGTTTAGGTACTAACATTTGTTATTTGCCTCCTTTAGTGTTTTTACGAGCTGGAAGAACTTCACCACGGTAGATCCAAACTTTAACACCAAGTTTACCGTAAGTAGTATCAGCTTCTTCCCAAGCATAATCGATATCAGCACGAAGTGTGTGAAGTGGAACTGTTCCTTCTGAGTAACCTTCGCTACGAGCGATATCCGCACCGTTCAAACGACCAGATACTTGAGTTTTGATTCCTTTAGCACCTGCACGCATTGTACGTTGGATAGCTTGTTTTTGAGCACGACGGAAAGCAACACGTTGTTCAAGTTGACGTGCGATGTTTTCACCAACAAGGTGTGCGTCCAAATCAGGTTGTTTGATTTCAACGATGTTGATGTGAACTTGTTTTCCAGTCAATTTGTTAAGTTTAGCGCGAAGCGCATCAACATTAGCTCCACCTTTACCGATAACCATACCTGGTTTTGCAGTGTGAAGTGAAACAATTACTTTATTTACAGCACGTTCAATTTCAATACGAGAAACTGAAGCATCTGCCAATTCTTTTTGGATGAATGAGCGGATTGCAAGATCTTCATGAAGGTAATCCGCGTATTCTTTTTCAGCATACCATTTCGCATCCCAGTCACGGATGATTCCGACACGCATACCAATTGGATGTACTTTTTGACCCACGATTTTACCTCCTTATTTTTCTGACACAACTACTGTAACGTGAGTTGTGCGTTTGTTGATTGGTGAAGCTGAACCTTTAGCACGTGGACGGAAACGTTTCATTGTTGGTCCTTCGTTTGCGAAAGTTTCAGATACTACCAAGTTAGCTTTTTCCAAACCAAAGTTGTTTTCTGCGTTAGCGATAGCAGAGTTAAGAACTTTTTCAACTACACGAGCTGCTTTGTTTGGAGTGAATTTCAAGATTGCGATTGCGTCAGCAACATTCTTACCACGGATAAGATCAAGTACAAGACGTGTTTTACGAGGTGAAACACGGACTGTACGAGCCATTGCTTTAGCTGAAGTAATTTCTGCCATTGTGTCCTCCTCCTAATTAACGACGTGTTTTCTTATCGTCAGCTGCGTGACCTTTGTAAGTACGAGTTGGTGCGAATTCACCAAGTTTGTGACCTACCATGTCTTCTTGGATGTAAACTGGTACGTGTTTACGTCCATCATAAACTGCGATTGTATAACCGATGAAACTTGGGAAGATCGTTGAACGACGTGACCAAGTTTTAATTACTTTTTTCTTTTCGTCATTTGCTTGAGCTTCAACTTTTTTCATCAAATGCTCATCGACGAAAGGTCCTTTTTTAAGACTACGTCCCATTTTGTAGTTTTCTCCTTTAAAATGTAGTACCACAGCGGCCTGTGTGCAAAAATTGCACACTACCGAGCTGGCGGATGATTATTATAAACTAAGCGACTAAACGATTATTTGTCGTTACGACGACGAACGATAAGTTTGTCAGATTTCGCTTTTTTGTTTCGAGTTTTAAGACCAAGCGCAGGTTTACCCCAAGGAGTAGATGGCGCTTTACGTCCAACTGGTGCTTTACCTTCACCACCACCGTGTGGGTGATCATTAGGGTTCATTACAGAACCACGAACTGTAGGACGGATACCCATCCAACGGCTACGACCAGCTTTACCAAGGTTTACAAGTGATTGTTGTTCGTTACCAACTGTACCGATTGTTGCACGGCAAGTACCAAGAATCATACGAACTTCGCCTGATTGAAGACGAACAAGAACGTATTTACCTTCTTGACCAAGAACTTGTGCAGATGCACCAGCAGCACGAATCAATTCAGCACCTTTACCTGGTTGAAGTTCGATGTTGTGAATAACTGTACCAACAGGGATGTTAGCAAGTGGAAGAGCATTACCAACTTTGATATCTGCATCTGGACCTGAAACGATACGTTGACCAACTTCAAGACCTTTTGGTGCAAGGATGTAAGCTTTCACACCGTCAGTGTAGTGTACAAGAGCGATGTTAGCTGTACGGTTTGGATCATACTCGATAGTTTTGACAACTGCTTCAACACCGTCTTTGTTACGTTTGAAGTCAATTAAACGGTAGTGACGTTTGTGACCGCCACCTTGGTGACGTACAGTGATGCGACCGTTGTTGTTACGACCAGCTTTGTTTTTAAGTGAAACAAGCAATGATTTCTCAGGAGTGCTTGTAGTGATTTCAGCAAAATCCAAAGAAGTCATATTACGACGACCATTTGTCGTTGGTTTATAAGCTTTAATACCCACGTTATTTCCTCCTTAGATTATTCAGCTTCAGCTGCAAACAACTCGATTGCTTTAGAATCAGCTGTAAGAGTGATGATAGCTTTTTTAGTTTTTGAAGTGAAACCAGTGTAACGACCAACACGTTTTTGTTTTGGTTTTACAGTTACAGTATTCACGTTTGCAACTTTAACTCCATCAAAAGCAGCTTCAACAGCTTGTTTAATCAAAAGTTTGTGCGCACGAGAGTCAACTTCAAATGTATATTTACCTGCTTCGAGGTCGTACATAGATTTTTCAGTGATTACTGGCTTTTTGATTACGTCGTACAAATTCATTATGCAAGAACCTCCTCGATTTTAGAGATTGCTTCTTTAGTAACAAGAAGTTTGTCGCTGTTTACGATATCAAGAACACTTGCAGTTGTTGCAGTTGCAACTTTAACGTTTGGAAGGTTACGTGCAGAAAGTGCTGCAAATTCATTACCTTCTTCAAGGATTACAAGTACTTTTGAATCAACATTAAGTGCTGAAAGTACATTTGCAAATTCAGCTGTTTTTGGAGCTGCAAATGAAAGGCTTTCTACAGCTACAAATTTGTCTTCAGCTACTTTTGCTGAGTAAACTGATTTCAAAGCAAGGCGACGAACTTTTTGTGGAAGTTTGTAGCCGTATGAACGTGGAGTTGGTCCAAAGACAACACCACCACCACGCCATTGTGGTGAACGAATAGAACCTTGACGAGCACGTCCAGTTCCTTTTTGACGCCATGGTTTACGACCACCACCAGATACTGCTGAACGGTTTTTAACCGCGTGAGTACCTTGACGAAGGCTAGCACGTTGACTGATGATAACGTCAAATACTACTGATTCGTTTGGTTCGATACCGAAAATAGCATTATTCAATTCAACTGAGCTAACTTCTTTCCCAGTTTGGTCAAATAGTTTTACGTTTGCCATTTAACTGTTTTCTCCTTTCTTATTATTTAGCAGCCTTAACTGCTGATTTGATAGTGATAAGAGATTTCTTAGCACCTGGTACGTTACCTTTAATCAAAATAACGTTTTTCTCTGGGATAACTTGTACAATTTCAAGGTTTTGGATTGTTACACGGTTACCACCCATACGTCCTGCCAAGTGTTTGTTTTTGAAAACACGGTTAGGCGCAACAGGTCCCATTGAACCTGGACGACGGTGATAACGAGAACCGTGAGCCATAGGTCCGCGAGATTGACCGTGGCGTTTGATAACACCTTGGAAACCTTTACCTTTTGATGTACCAGTTACATCAACAACATCTCCAGCTGAGAAAGTGTCAACTGTAATTTCTTGACCTACTTCTAAACCTTCAATGTTTTTGAATTCACGAATGAAGCGCTTAGGAGCAGTGTTAGCTTTTGCTACATGGCCTTTGGCAGGTTTGTTACTCAATACTTCACGTTTGTCATCAAAACCAACTTGAACAGCTTCATAACCGTCTGTTTCAACAGTTTTAACTTGAAGAACAACGTTTGGAGTTGCTTCAATGACTGTTACTGGGATGAATTCACCAGATTCAGTGAAGATTTGAGTCATTCCCACTTTTTTCCCTAAGATTCCTTTTGTCATGAGAGAATATTCCTTTACTTTATTATTTTAAAAAGTTTTTAACGAGCGTTTTTTATGCTCAATAACGAAATCCTTATTAAAGTTTGATTTCTACGTTAACGCCACTTGGAAGATCTAATTTCATCAAAGCGTCAACTGTTTTTTGAGTTGGGTTGATGATGTCGATCAAGCGTTTGTGAGTACGCATTTCAAATTGTTCGCGTGAATCTTTGTATTTGTGAGTCGCACGAATAATTGTGTACAAGCTACGTTCTGTTGGAAGTGGAACTGGTCCAGCTACTGTAGCACCTGTACGTGTTGCAGTTTCAACAATTTTTTCTGCCGCTGTGTCAAGTGTACGATGTTCGTATGCTTTCAAACGGATACGGATTTTCTTATTTGCCATCTTTTTCTCCTTCTCGTCTATTTAAGATAATAGGCTAGCTCCTCAAGAAAACCAACACCTCTTTGCGTGGCAATGCAACCGAGCGTGTCGCAACCTCTTGTATCATAGCTAAAGTTACTGTTTTACAGCACCAGTATATGATAGCAAATTTGAACAGAGTTCGCAAGGGTTTTGCTCTATTTTTTAAAGAATTCGTTTTCAGTTTATCTATCATAAAAAGCAAGAAGCTACTGCTCTTGCTTTTTCATAGATTATTAGGTTGCTGGAGCTGGCTCCAGTGTTTTTAGGTGCCTATGATATAGGAATTTTAATAAGAACCAACGGAAGATATTGTCCGCCAATGTGGCTAACCAAACCCCTTGTAAACCTAAATTAAAGGTGATACCAAGAACGTATCCCAAAACGATACGGATGAGCCACATCCCAATAGTTGTTGCATAAAATGGTAGGCGAGCATTTCCTAAACCTTGCCAAGTCGCTGTGTAAATCAAAGTACCAGCCGTGGCAGGTCCACCAATAAAGGAATAGAAAAGAACTGTGGCACTAGCTTGAAGAGCAACTGAATCGGTCGTAAAGAGTTGGGACAATTCGGTGTGGAAATACCAAAAAAAAAGACCGATAGCAAACATTGGCAACACTGATATGACGTAGGACATTCTCACCAGACGACGAATGGCTTGCGGATTTCTCTGACCTAAACAACGCGCCACAAGAATAACCGTCGCCGTTGCCACACCAAAACCTGGCATAAAGTTAAATTGGATTAAGGTTTCACCAATGGCATTACCTGCGACAACCTTAGTTCCGAATTTAACAATAATGGCTATGATAACCACATCTCCTGCTCGCATCATCAGGCGTTCACCTGCAGCTGGAAGAGCAAGTTTGATTAAATCATCACTCAAACGCCACCTCATGTGCTTAACCATGCGTTTTATCGGCAAGTAATAAGCTAAAATACCTACTGAAATAAAACGTGCTAAAACAGTTGAGCAAGCGACCCCAGCCACGCCCCAATGGCAAATAAAAACAGCTACTGCTGAGAACAGAGCGTTTAGAATATTTGCAACCAAACTGACGTACATCGGCAAACGAGGCTTACCTGTTGACCTTAAAATAGCACCAAAAGTTGTAATCAAGCCGAGGCTAATAATCAAACCACCGACCAGTGCTAGATAAAGCCCACCTGTTTGGGTAACCGCCGTCGCTGTCCCTAATAATTGAAGCATCTGCTTGCCAAGTGTCACGGAGATAAGACCAAGAAACAGGCTCAGCACGATGGTAATTAAGAGAGAATCTGATTGATATTGTACGGTTTTTTGAGCATTCTTCTCACCAATACTCTTGGCGACTAGACTAGAAATCGCAGCTCCAAGAGCGATAAAAACGGCTTGATAAATCGTAATAATATTATTCGCAACAGAAACTCCCGAAACAGCTACTAGACCCACTTGAGCCACTAGATAATTATCCACGACTCCCATGAGCATCTGCAAGAGATTTTCCATCATAGACGGAAAAGCTAATCGAATAATTTCTTTTGATTGTTTCATAATGTGACATTATAGCACAAATAAAAGCCGAGGACAAATCTCGGCTCTTAGAAACTATATCCCTAAAATGCTTTCAACAATGGCTTGCATGCCGTCTGTTGAAACAACGGTATCATGACGAACAGGTAATTTATCAAGGCTTTTAACGGCTTTTGGAATAGCCACTCCTGATAATTTTTCCAAGTCATTAACCGCTGCAAAATCATCTGCTGCAGCTTGCTCTCTGACGGCATCAACCACAACTCGTGGGAATTTATAAGGGCTGGCTGTTGAGGCAATGACCGTTGGAGTTGTGTCTTTCGTACGGTAAAGGTATTTGTGATAAACTGCTGAAGCAACCGCTGTATGTGGGTCTTCAATATAATGTGATGTTTCGTACACGCGTTTGATTTCGGCTGATGTTTCTGCCTCAGTTGCGTAATCTGCTGCAAACAAATCTAAAATAGTATGGTCCACCTCAGGAAGGGTGTACTCACCGTCTGCCACTAATTCTTCCATTAAAGTTTTGGTTTTAGCAGCATCATTTCCTAACAAATGGAAAATCAAACGTTCCAAGTTAGATGACACCAAGATATCCATTGATGGGCTGGTTGTCACTTTGAAATCACGTTTTTTGTCGTAAGTTCCAGTTACAAAGAAGTCTGTCAATACCTTGTTTTCATTTGACGCACAAATCAACTTACCAATTGGAACACCGATTTGACTAGCATAATAAGCCGCTAGGATATTCCCGAAATTACCTGTTGGAACGGTAACATTAATCTTATCTCCAACGCGAATGTGACCATTTTTCACCAATTGAGCGTAGGCATAAACATAGTATACAATTTGTGGCACCAAGCGACCGATATTCATTGAGTTGGCTGATGAGAATTGCAGATTTTGATCGGCCAATTTTTGGCGTAGGGCATCGTCGTTGAACATCTGTTTAACAGCCGTTTGAGCATCATCAAAATTACCTGTAATGGCAACGACATGAGTGTTGTCGCCAGTTTGAGTCGTCATTTGCAATTCTTGAATCTTGCTGACCCCATCTTTTGGATAGAAAACAATAATCTCAGTTCCTGGAACGTCCGCAAATCCAGCCATAGCAGCTTTTCCAGTATCCCCTGAAGTCGCTGTCAAAATCACAATTTTACGATCTACCCCTTGTTTTTTTACAGAAGTCGTCAAAAGGTGAGGCAGGATTGACAAAGCCATGTCTTTAAAGGCGATAGTTGCCCCGTGGAAAAGCTCTAGATTGTATTGCCCTTCTAATGATACCAATGGTGCAATAGCTGGTGTGTCAAATTTGGCATCGTAAGCTGAAGCAATGCAGTGGTCCAACTCTTCTTCTGTGAAATCATCCAAGAAAGCTGACAAGACTAATTTGGCAACTTCTTGGTAAGAGGCATCTTTTAACGTATCAAAATCCAAGTTAACAGATGGCATGGTAACAGGGGTAAACAAACCACCGTCACTTGCTAGTCCTTGTAAAATTGCTTGACTAGCAGTTACTTTATTATTTTCATCGCGCGTTGATTGGTAAATTAACGTCATCACAAACTCCTTATCTTAAATAGAGACTATATGTCCATTCTATCATAATTATCAGAAAATTTATACAAATTTTACCATAATTGTAAAAAGGGGACGACTTTTTTGGCTCGCCCCCTCAACATATTTTTACTATTTTACTTACCAGTCCAACGTGAATCTACACCAGCAATTGAAATCCAAACGCTTGCCAAAACGTTATAGAATAAAGCAGCCACTAACTTCCCTCCTTCCTACTCACGTTTAATCCATTGGTATTATAACGCTAGCCATTCAATCTGTAAAGGGCTTTCATAAACTTTTTTGAGATTTTTTTATGAGTCGGCTTTCCACTAAAAAAAGTCAATGATGCAACTGTTACTCAGTCGGATCGTTGACTTAAATACTTTATTCTTTGGCAGGGCCTTTAGCAGATTTATCGATAGCTTTTTGAATGGTTTTAACGTAAAGGTCTGCACCTGTTGAATCGCTGTCGCTGTAATGGACGCCGTCTGTTCCCTTCCAGATATCTGGGTGAGTTGAGGCAGCCTTATACCAATCCGCAATAGTCACATAAGGATAGGTATCTGGCAAGGTCAATTCGTAATCACGAACTTCTTTGACTTGCGTTTCATTATTAGCATTGTAAGGCGTAACGATAATCAAACGGTAGCCATTTGGCAAAGCGTCAATAAAACGTTGCAAATCTTCGCGATAATTATCTAAGGAATTAACACCGACAGCAAGAACCGTTGTTTTGGACAAGGTACCACTGTCAATAGCATTTTTGTAAATATCAAAAGCTTCGTTGAAATTACGACTAACAGCGGCATCAAGTTGAGCATCAGGCAACAAACTTGAAAAGGCGCTGCTTGAACGAAGGGCAACAGAGTCACCAATAATAGTCACATCACTGAGCGCAGCAGCATCACCAGCGATCAGGGTATGAGTCCTAGTCACATTACTTTGCTCTTGATTTAAGGAATTGACCAACAAGCTGGATTCAAAATTCCCCATGCTTGGGGCCATCAGAACCGTTACAAGGGTCACAAGGCCAAGTGCTGCCGTTCCTCCATAAATCCATTTCTTATAAGGCGTCAAATCAAACTCTACTCCCAATAAGCTTGGTGATTTTCCAGCAATAAAAGGCTCAAGGAGATAGTAAGACAAGGTTGACAAGACAATGGAGAAGAACACAGTCAACAGAACTGCCAAGAAATGAGGCATCAATTGGGTAAAGATCACATAAAATGGCCAGTGGAAGAGGTAAATCCCGTAACTAATATCTGATAAATAGTTAATCACCACGGGCTCTTTTGCATTTGGCAACTGGTCATTTAAAACACGCGCCCCGTAAATCATAACAACAGCAAACAAACTAGCTAGTAAGAAACCAAACCAATAAGTGATGCGATGGTTGAAATTCAAAGTCAATCCCAAAACCATTAGCAAGGCAAAGCTGGTTGCCATGGTGATGATACTGCGTTTTGTCGTCCACAAACGGACATTTTTCTTAAATCGGACAGTGGTTTCTCTGACCCCAGTCATCGTTGCTACCATTGCTCCTAGGAAGAATGGGAAACTATGCGATAGCGATGAAAAGTAGATGGTTGACACATTGTCCACGAAAAAGACTCGGATAAACATTGATAGGAAGCTTCCCAAAAAGAAAAGTCCCGAAATTCCAAAAATCATGCTACGGAATTGGGCTAAACTGTGTCGGCGACGTCCTAAGAACCAAATCAACCAACCCCAAATCAAGTAGAAATGCATCTCAATCGCCAAACTCCACGTTTGTAGGAAAAGGTGGGGAACAAATTGCGATTCGTAATTACCACCGGTCATGATTTCATAAAAATTGGTGGTAAATCCCAGTGCCGCTGCGATTTGTGTGCCTATATTGGCAACATAATCTCGGCGCACCAAGTAAGTAAATGGGATAACCATCAGAACCATCAATACCAAAGGAGGCACAATCCGATAGAATCGCCTCCTATAAAAACCAAGAAGGTCTATCTTTCTGTGCTTAGAATACTCATCAATTAACAAAGCAGTGATTAAGTAGCCTGAAAAGGTGAAGAAGACATCAACACCAACAAAGCCTCCTGGAAAGATTGTTTTATAGAAATGATAGAGCAAGACTAACAAAAGCCCTGTTACCCTAACCATTGAAAACCATTTTATTCTCATTTTTGAAAAATCCCCTGTTTAAAGGTTCCTGTATAGACTTTACCATTTTGGGCCTTCAAGGTTCCTTGTCCGTTTGGTTGACCATCTTTAAATTCGCCGCTATAACTCCATCCTGATTTAGCGGTATAGGCACCTTCGCCATCAAAAATACCATTGACAAAGTGCCCTTTATAAACATCCCCATTTTGATAAGTCAACTGTCCCTGACCATTCATGCGATGATTGACTACATAGCCTGTATAGGTTATTTTGCCATTATCGTAAACCAAGGTTGTCTTGGAACTTTTTGACACCGAAAAAACGGATAGGCCACAAATAACAAGAAATAGGACAACAATTATCTCTATACGGCCTCTACTTATATTTATTTTTTTCATGTTCACACAACTTCTAAAACTTTAAACGATTGTCTAAAAAAATTTCTTTTACTATTATAACAAAAAAATAGACGCTTAACGCATGATATCTCTTTTAAATGTTTCGTTTCTGGTTAAGCCAACCGAATTCTAACACTAAAAAAGGAAGAAACTTAACGAAGTAAGCTTCTTCCTAGGAGATTATGAAAAAGAAAAGTTTTAGGAATGTCTACAGTATAGAAAGATTAGCTTAAAATTAACTTAACATTAACTTTAATTTTCCTTAAACGGGTAACCTAGGTGTTCGTAAGCCTTGGCAGTCGCCACGCGCCCTGTCCGCGTTCGCATGATAAAACCTTTTTGAATCAAATAAGGCTCGTACATATCCTCCACCGTATCGCGTTCCTCAGCAATATTGACAGACAAGGTGCCCAGTCCCACTGGACCTCCATTATACAGTTCAATCATCGTCCGCAAGATTTTTTGGTCAATGTAAGCAAGCCCTTCAGCATCGACATCCAACATTGTCAAAGCCTTGTCGGTGATATCTTTTGTAATCACACCATCTCCCATGATTTGAGCGTAGTCCCTCACACGTTTTAACAGACGGTTAGCAATACGTGGTGTGCCACGGCTGCGTCTGGCTAATTCTTGTGCTGCTTCATAAACAATGCTCATCTCAAAAATATCTGCCGTCCGCTCAATGATTTCCGTCAAATCATCCACATCATAGTATTCCATGTGTCCTGTAATACCAAAGCGCGCTCGCAAAGGGTTTGATAGCATACCTGCTCGGGTGGTTGCACCAATTAAGGTAAACGGTGGCAATTCCAGATGCACACTACGGCTAGTTTCACCAGCACCAATCATGATGTCAATGTAAAAATCTTCCATAGCACTGTAAAGCACTTCTTCGACAGCCATAGGCATCCGATGAATTTCATCAATAAAAAGCACGTCACCTGGTTCTAAATCATTTAAGATGGCCACCAAATCTCCCGCCTTTTCAATAGCTGGCCCTGAGGTTTGTTTCAAATTCACGCCTAATTCGTTGGCGATGACAAAAGCCATGGTAGTCTTACCAAGACCTGGCGGTCCAAACAACAAAACGTGGTCCAAAGACTCATCTCGCAATTTTGCTGCTTCGATAAAAATGCGTAATTGATTTTTGACCTTATCTTGACCAATGTATTCTTGCAAATATTGGGGACGCAAGGTTCGCTCTACGAACTCCTCATCACCCATCACGTCATTATCTAAAATTCTACTCATATCATTATTATACCAAAACTAAAAAGGTCAGGGAATTTTTTGAATAAGAGCTTATAAACCCCACCAACCTGTTAGCAGAAAAAAGAAAACCATTGATTTCATCTCTTTCCATCCTTTCCAAATGATTACATTTAGTTTACTGGATTTTTCAGAAAAACAACAGGACATATATGTCCTGTTCTGCAAAAAAAATCCCTAGAAAAAATCTAGGGATAGTTTTGGGTATCCTTTTGCCATTCCGTGACCAACTGCTCTTCTAGATGGGTATCTCCTATCAAACTGGCAAATGAAATGGCTTTGGTATAAGATTCTTGTGCAGTAGCCAAATCATTTTTGAAATGCAGCTGATATTTCCACTCTACCAAGCTTAAAATGGGGCGTTTTTGAAAATCGTGAATCGCCGTCATGATGTCACTACTTTTTGACATGATAGCCTCCACAAAAGTGTCCTTTTGAAAACGAAAAGCCAAGTCAACGTTATTTAGCAAAACATTATTCAAAATCAGTGCCGTTTCAGGGTCAGCAATGTCTTGGTCCAACAAGCGTTCCATCAAAGTCTTATACAAATCCAAACTGTAAATGCCTTCTAAAACGGGAGCTGAGGCCAAACAAGCCAAGTACAAATCAATCACAATCAGGTCATTTAAGGAAAAAACCTGCTTTTTTAGAACTTGGTCAAAATACTCGTGCAAAATGCCCTCTCCAAAATTAACATCATCGCTGAAGTGCACATCTATCTTAGACTGCAAGCAATCCATCATCAAGCGTTCTTCTTCTGGAATGACTTCGTAATACTGCTCCGCAATTTCATCAAAATAATGGCTCTTTTTTTGCAGGCGTTCTTGGTCCCCATAAGTCGGTGTTCTCAGCAGCAAATACTTTAATTCCTTGTATCTAGCTGGAAGTTCAAAGGTCTTGCCATCGGTTAGCTCACCAATGCTCACTCCCAAAATCTGCGCGATATAGGTTACCTTGTTTAGTGTTGGAATGGACTGCCCTGTTTCAACCCGATACAACTGCCGAATAGACAATTCCGTTTCATCGCCACAAAAAGCCTCACGTGAAATCCCACGCTCTTCTCTTAACTGGCGCACCTTTTCCCCAAATGCTTTCATAATCAATCTCTTTAAATCCCCTAAAACTAACGATCTCTCCGATAGAAAAAGAAAGACAGGATAATACTCTCCCAACTAGTTATCCTGCCTTCTTAGAAAAATAGTGTTCGATAATGGTTGTATTTAAATCATCAAGTTGATAAATCTTAGTCCCCTAAACCAATACGTTCAAAGATTTCATCAACACGTTTTGTGTAATAAGCTGGGTTAAACAACTCATCGATTTCATCTTGTGTCAAACGTGATGTCACTTCTTCATCAGCTTCAAGAAGTGGTTTGAAATCGACTTGGTTATCCCAAGAATAAGCTGTCTTAGGTTGAACAAGGTCATAAGCTTGCTCACGCGTCATGCCTTTTTCGATCAGTTTAAGCATCACACGTTGGCTGAAGATAAGACCAAATGTAGAACCCATGTTGCGAAGCATATTTTCTGGGAAAACGGTCAAGTTTTTCACGATATTGCCAAAACGGTTTAGCATGTAATCAATCAAAATCGTTGTATCTGGTGTGATGATACGTTCTGCTGATGAGTGTGAGATATCACGTTCATGCCAAAGAGCAACGTTTTCGTAAGCTGTTACCATGTGTCCACGAATCACACGCGCAAGACCAGTCATGTTTTCTGAACCGATTGGGTTGCGTTTGTGTGGCATTGCTGAGCTACCTTTTTGGCCTTTAGCAAAGTATTCTTCAACTTCACGTTGTTCAGATTTTTGCAAACCACGGATTTCAGTTGCCATGCGTTCAATTGATGTTGCGATGCTAGCAAGAACAGCAAAGTATTCAGCGTGAAGGTCACGTGGAAGAACTTGTGTTGAGATCTCTTGAGCACGGATGCCTAATTTATCGCACACATAAGCTTCAACAAATGGTGGGATGTTAGCAAAGTTACCAACGGCACCTGAAATTTTACCAGCTTCGACACCTGCGGCAGCATGTTCGAAACGTTCGATGTTACGTTTCATTTCACTGTACCAAGTTGCTAATTTCAAACCAAAAGTAGTTGGCTCAGCATGGACACCGTGAGTACGTCCCATCATGATAGTAAACTTGTGTTCTTTTGCTTTGTTGGCAATGATTTCAAGGAAATTGTTCAAATCTTTGCGAATAATGTCGTTGGCTTGTTTGTAAAGGTAACCGTAAGCTGTATCAACGACGTCAGTTGATGTCAAACCGTAGTGAACCCATTTGCGTTCTTCGCCAAGTGTTTCAGAAACGGCACGCGTGAAAGCCACCACATCGTGACGTGTTTCTTGTTCAATTTCAAGAATACGGTCAATGTCAAAGTCCGCATTTTCACGGATTTTAGCCACATCTTCTTTAGGAATTTCACCTAATTCTGCCCATGCTTCATCGGCTAAGATTTCCACTTCAAGCCAAGCACGGTATTTATTTTCTTCACTCCAAATTGCCGCCATTTCAGGGCGTGAATAACGATCGATCATGTTTAAGATATTAAGGGCGTTAAGCGAATACGATTAACACCCTAACTCCTTTCCTTTTTTTAGTTATATCAATAAAACAACTAACACAATTAATTAAAATCTTCCTTACCAATTTCAACAGATGGATAGTGAGGTAAAGTTGTTAAATCTGTATCGAGTGGTAAATCATAAACAGCAAGATAATCATTGGGGTACTTATTTGTCAGTTCTGCCATTTTTTCAGAAATACGAGACTTATCAGAAGAAGCAAAAACGACTTCAACGATAGCTTTCTTAGTATTATCAATATAAGCATGAACAATGATTTTCAGCATATTTCCTCCGATTAACACTTTAAAAATCCATTCCTTCCCCCATTTCCGCAATGGTATCTGGTTCATCACTAAACAAAGTAATGTGTCCCATTTTACGGTTATGTTTTGCCTCTAGTTTACCATAAAGGTGGAGGTGCGCGCTAGGGTTTTCTTGCATATAAGCCTGCGCTTTTTCCATGTGTTGTCCGAGGACATTTAGCATAACGGCAGGTTGGTGCAGGTGAATATCAGGCAGAGGCAAGCCAAGAATGCCCAAAATATGCGTATCAAATTGTGAGAAATCACAAGCTTCGATAGAATAGTGTCCTGAATTGTGTGGGCGTGGCGCAATTTCATTGACGATAATATCATCAGCTGTCGCAAACATTTCCACACAAAGCGTACCAGCTAGGTCTAGCTTTTTCGCAATTTGAACGGCCATGGTTTGTGCTTTTTTGGCTAATTCGTCTGAAATACGGGCTGGGACGATGGTTTTTGAAAGAATGTTATTGCGGTGAATGTTTTCTTGAACTGGGAATACTGTGATATCTTGACCATTTCCTGAAACAATGACTGAAATTTCAAGGTCAAAATCCACAAATTCTTCCAAAACACATTCACAAGAATTTGCCAGTTGGTTGGCTTTTTCTAAGTCAGCAGCAGAGGTGATGACCACTTGACCGTGCCCATCATAGCCGCCTGTTGCCGTTTTTAAAACGTGGGTCTTGCTAAAATCAAGGTTCTCAATATCAAGGCTTGATGTAACCACTTTATAAGGTGCCACTTGTACGCCAGCTTTTTTAGCCAAAAAGTTTTTCTCAAAAATACGGTTTTGCGAAATGCGTAACAAGTCTGTCCCTTGAGGCAATTGATGGTCTTTGACAACGGCATCCAAGCCATCTGCGTCAACATTTTCAAACTCATAGGTCAAGACATCGCAACGTTCTGCTAATTCGCGCAAGGCTTCCACATCATCATAATCCGCCACAATCATGTCACTCACGCGCGACGCTGGGCAATCTGCTGTTGGATCCAAAGTAACCACTTTGTGCCCCATATAAATAGCTGAGATAGCCATCATTTGCCCCAATTGACCTCCGCCAATAATCCCAATCATTTTTGCTTTAGTCGAGCTCATCTGTTGATTCCTCTGCTACCTTGCCTTGTTCTAAAGCAAAGTTTTCTAATTTTTCTGCTAATGTCGCATCTTCAATTGCCAAAATACGAAGAGCTGTCAAAGCCGCATTGGTTGCTCCTGCTTCACCAATTGCCATGGTTGCAACAGGCACGCCACCAGGCATTTGAACGATTGAATAAAGAGAGTCAAGTCCGCTAAGAGCTCGTGATTTGACTGGCACACCGATAACAGGAAGTGTCGTCTTAGCGGCAACCATACCAGGTAAATGCGCAGCTCCACCCGCACCAGCAATAATGACCTTGATGCCACGACCTTTGGCTTCTTCAGCGTGTTTGAACATCAAATCTGGCGTACGGTGAGCAGACACGACTTTCTTTTCATATGCCACACCAAATTGGTCAAGTACTTCTGCTGTTTTTTTCATGGTAGCCCAATCTGATTTGCTTCCCATGATTACTGAAATTAATGGTTTCATGATTTTCCTTCCAATTGATTGATATCTTCAACATCAAGAACGCGATAACCTAATGTTTTGAGTTTTTGAGCAAAACGCCCGCTACCAGCTATTTTTCGGCCTGAAAAACTACCGTCGTAAACTTGATTGACCCCACATGAAGGGCTACGTGATTGCAAAATGGCTAAATCAACTTTTTTGCCAGAAATAGCTGCCAAAGAACGCTCGATTCCTTTTTCAAAAAGAGCATCGTAACGTTGACCTGTCGCATCCACAACATGACCCGCGGCTAATTCGACTGGCGGTCTAGGCACAGGCAAGCCAGCGAGCACCTCAGGGCAAACGGCAATTACTTCTTTATCAGCCACATAATCCACAAGAGCTTGATTGTAATTGTGACCACCGTTGTATTTACAACGTTCACCCAAGAGGCAGGCGCTCACTAACACACATCGAGTTTTAGCGTCCAATGGCCTTACTTCCAATGTCATGTCGGTAGAAAAGACCGCTGGTATCTTGTTTTGATAATTGAGCGTAGATGGTGTCTTTTGCTGTTTTCACATCTTCTTTTGTTGTGACTAGCATATAGACACGGCCACCATTTGACAAAAGAGCTCCGTCTTTGGCAAATGCTGCACCTGCATAATAAGTGATAATATCGCCACTTGTTTTTTCAGGTAAGCGAACGCCTTTTTCATAAGCTAATGGGTAACCTTCTGAAGCAACAACCACGCCCAAGGTTACACCCTCATCTGTCCAAGTCAACTCTGCCTTTTTCCCATCTAAAATATCCGTGATATTTTGAGCAAAATCAGAGGTCAAACGTGGCAAGATAACCTGAGTTTCAGGGTCACCAAAACGAGAGTTAAACTCGATGACCTTTGGACCATCTGCTGTCAAAATCAAACCAGCGTACAGCACACCAAGGTAAGGACGACCTTCTGCAATCATGCCGTTAAGGACCGGTTTAACAATGGTTTCAACAGCCGTATCCACAACACTCTGAGGCAAATGAGGGACTGGTGCATAAGCTCCCATACCGCCTGTGTTTGGACCTTTGTCACCATCAAATGCACGTTTGTGGTCTTGAGCCGTTGGCATAATGTAAAAAGTATCCCCATTCACGAAAGCAAACAATGAAAATTCTTCGCCGTCAAGGAATTCTTCAATAACCACACGCGCACCAGAATCACCAAATTTATTGTCCAACAACATATCTTGAGCTGCTTCGATAGCTTGCTCAACTGTTTCTGCCACCACAACGCCTTTTCCAAGCGCTAAACCATCTGCTTTGACAACGATTGGAGCACCTTGTTCTTCGATGTAGCGTTTTGCTTCTTCAAAATCTGAAAACGTGCGATAAGCTGCTGTTGGAATCTTATATTTAGCCATAATTGATTTGGCAAAATCTTTAGACCACTCAAGCTCCGCTGCTGCTTTACTTGGACCAAAGGATTTCAGACCAGCTGCATTGAAATCATCCACAATCCCGGCTGCTAAAGCATCATCAGGTCCGATGAAAGTCCAATCAATGCCATTCTCCTTTGCAAATGCAATCAGTTCAGAATGTTCGGAAATGCCGATATTTACCAATTCAAGTCCGTCAAGCGTCATGCCATCATTTCCAGGAGCAACAAAAACCTGACTAACTTGAGGAGATTCTAACAATTTCTTAGCAATAGCGTGTTCACGCCCGCCTGATCCAACAACTAAAAGTTTCATAAGTTACTATACCTCAATACAAACCATTAACAGAGCCTAAGCTCCAGAATCAAAACTTTCGTCAAACACTACACGTTTTAACGAATTATACAAAAATATTATACCATATTTGTTCGGAAATTATAACGATTCATGTAACAACTTTATAACATTTTCCTTTTGGCAACCATTCAGACCACAACCAAAAATCCCAATCTGGGGGATTGGGATTTGCTTGGTCATGAAAAAAGTTTTTTTAGGAGTGTCTTTAGTATAGTTGGGGTGACTTAATGAAAACTAAAAAAAGCCTTTCAGAAAACTTAAAAACCTCAACCCTGAGGTTGAGGCTATTATTGTTACTATGTTATTTAAATAAAAGGGAGGTAGTTATATGATCTTAGTGACGGAAGTGACGGACACCTGTAAAGATCATAGTAAGTCCGTATTTATCAGCCATATCAATTGATTCTTGGTCACGAACAGAACCACCAGGTTGGATAATGGCTTTAACACCAGCGGCAGCAATTTCTTCCACGTTGTCTGCAAATGGGAAGAAAGCGTCACTAGCAAGTACCGCACCGTCAAAGCGGTCTTTAGCTTGGTCAAGAGCGATACGAACAGATGCCACACGGTTGGTTTGACCAGGACCAACACCAAGCGTCATGTGGTCATTTGTCACGATAATACCATTTGATTTGACATACTTGATCGCTTTCCAAGCAAATTCAAGGGCTGTTTGTTCTTGTTCGCTTGGTTGACGTTTTGTCACGACTTTCCAGTCAGCTGGATTTTCTTTGATAACGTCTTGGTTTTGCACCAAAAGGCCACCTACAACACCAGTGTATTCTTTTTCCACTTCGCTCGCTTCTTGCGCTTCAAATGGCAATTGAAGAATACGCAAGTTTTTCTTCTTCGTTGTCAAGATTTCAAGCGCTTCTTCTGAATAGCTTGGTGCGATGATAATTTCAAGAAAAATAGCGTGCATTTTCTTAGCTGTTGCTGCGTCCACTTCACGATTAAGCACGACAATACCACCAAAGATTGACACTGGGTCTGATTCGTAAGCATAATCCCAAGCTGTTTCAATGTCGTCTGCTTGCCCAATACCACATGGGTTCATGTGTTTAAGCGCCACAACAGTTGGACGGTCTTTGAAATCACGGATAATGCGGATAGCCGCATCAGCATCACGGATATTGTTAAATGACAATTCTTTACCGTTCAATTGTTTCGCTGACGCAATTGAATAAACCGTAGGCAAGGCATTTTGATAGAAATCAGCGTCTTGTTGAGGATTTTCCCCGTAACGCATTGGTTGTTTCAAGTCATAAGTCAAAGTGAGTTTTTCAGTTTTTTCTTCACCCACTTGTTTAGTAAAGTAATCCGCAATCAAAGCATCGTAAGCTGCTGTGTGACGGAAGACTTTAGCTGCCAAACGTTTACGTGTTTCCACACTTGTTTCACCAGTAGCTTTCAATTCATCTAACACAACAGCGTAGTCTGCTGGGTCAACAAGAACAGTCACGCTGGCATGGTTTTTCGCTGCTGAACGAAGCATTGACGGACCACCGATGTCAATGTTTTCAACGGCATCTGCGTAAGTCACGTCTGGTTTCAGAATCGTTTCTTTAAATGGGTAAAGGTTTACCACAACAAGGTCAATCAGCTCAATGTGATTTTTCTTAGCTGCTTCCAGGTGGCTGTCAAGGTCACGACGAGCCAAAAGACCACCGTGAATGTTTGGGTGAAGGGTCTTCACACGTCCATCCATCATTTCAGGAAAACCAGTCACATCATCAATTGCGATCGTGTCAACACCTGCTTTATCAAGTGCTACTTTTGTTCCCCCAGTTGAGATGATATCCCAACCTAATTGTTTCAATTCTTGGGCAAATTCTACAATACCCGCTTTATCAGAAACACTAATCAGTGCACGTTTTGTCATTTTTTCTCCTTTTAAAACGAATTTTCGCTTATCCTTATTTTCTCTCAACACCCAAACTCTCCAAAACTTCTGGATAGAGTTGGTATTCATGGTCATGAATGCGAGCTTCAAAACTGTCAATGGTATCATCAGCTAGACGTGGCACACGGACTTGCTTGATGATTTGTCCTGTGTCAACACCACTATCAACCCAGTGAATGGTCACACCTGACTGGCTGACACCAGCTTCCCAAGCATCCTCAATGCCATGAGCCCCTGGAAATTCAGGCAAATAAGCTGGATGAATGTTGATGATACGTCCCTCGTAAGCTTTTAGCAAAGTTGGGCCAACAATTTTCATGTAGCCTGCCAAGCACACCAAATCAATGTCATATTGCTCCAGCAAGGCAACAATAGCATCTTCGTAAGCAGCTTTATTGTCAAATTCCTTTAATTCAAAAGCATGGGCAGGCACACCAAGCTTTTCAGCACGCTCTAAAACATAAGCATCTCGGTGGTCTGAAAAGACAAAGGCAACGGGAAATTGCTCTGTAATAACTTGAAAATTTGACCCGTTACCACTCGCAAAAACGGCGATCTTTTTCATTATTTAATCACCACACTTGCATCTGCTTTTTTGACAATACGACCAAGTTCATAAACAGGTTCATCGAACAATTCTTTCACGCGCTCAACCTTGTCAGGACTAACTGCCAACATCAAACCAATCCCCATGTTGAAGATTTCAAACATTTCATCGTGTTTGAGCTCTCCGTATTTTTCAAGGGCTTTGAAGATAGGAAGAACGGGCACTTTATCCTCTTCAATTTCAGCAGCCAAGTCATCTGAGAACATACGTGGCACATTTTCGATGAAACCACCACCTGTGATGTGGGCAATACCGTTTACCAATTCTTCTTTGATAAGGGGTAGTACCGCTTTAACATAGATACGAGTTGGTTCAAGAAGCACTTCTTTCAACGGTTTGCCTTCAAGTTCTGGAAGCACTTCATCACCTGTATAATCAGCAAAGACACGACGCACAAGTGAGTAACCGTTTGAGTGGATACCGCTTGAAGCAAGTCCAAGAAGAACATCACCTTCAGATACTTTTGAACCGTCGATAATTTGTGATTTTTCCGCAACACCTACGGCAAAACCAGCCAAGTCATAGTCGTCTTCACCGTACATACCAGGCATTTCAGCGGTTTCACCACCAATAAGCGCTGCACCAGATTGCACACAACCTTCCGCAACACCCGCAACCACTTGTTCCAATTTAGCTGGTTCGTTTTTACCAGTCGCAATGTAATCTAGAAAGTAAAGTGGCTCTGCACCCGCTGCGATGATGTCGTTGACACACATGGCAACACAGTCTTGACCAATCGTATCGTGTTTGTCGTATTTGATGGCAAGCATGAGTTTTGTTCCCACACCGTCCGTTCCTGAAATCAAGACAGGTTCTTTCACACCAGTTTTAGACAGGTCAAACATCCCACCAAAACCACCAAGAGCGCCCATAACGCCCGCACGTTCTGTACGTGCAACGTGTTTTTTGATACGAGCAACAACTTCATAACCCGCTTCAACATCAACACCAGATTGAGCGTAAGCATTTTTTGTCATAAATAAATTCTCCTTTTTGGGAAATAGCTGAGCTATTATAAAACTAATTCTCTAAAAGCCTTATTTTTCCAAATAAAAGCTGGTTTTTTCCTCTAAACTCTTGAGGTAAGGTTCTTCATAATCGTACAGTGGTGTTGGGTATTTGCCGTCAAAGTAAGCAACACAAAGACCACCATTTGGAGCATCTGTGTCAATACCGATAGACTCAATCAAGCCATCAATCGACAAGTAAGTCAAACTGTCCGCACCAATAATCTCACAAACTTCTTCTTTCGTATGGTTAGCTGAAATCAACTCACGACGATTTTGAATGTCAATACCGTAGAAACATGGGTATTTCAATTCAGGGCTACCAATAGCCACGTGAACTTCTGTGGCACCAGCTTCACGCAAGAGATTCACGATACGACGAGAAGTGGTTCCACGCACGATAGAATCGTCAACCATCACCACGCGCTTGCCTTTAACAACCCCTGAAACCGCCGAAAGTTTCATACGAACCCCTTCTTCACGCAATTCCTGTGTCGGTTGGATAAAGGTACGTTGAGTGTATTGATTTTTGACCAATCCCATTTCATTTGGAAGGCCTGATTCTTCCGCAAATCCCATAGCTGCTGAAAGCGATGAATTAGGCACCCCAACTACGATATCTGCTTCGTGTTGGAATTCTTGTGCCAAACGTTTCCCCATATTCTTACGAGCAGTGTGGACATTGACACCGTAGATATCACTATCTGGACGTGCAAAATACACGTATTCCATTGAACAAATAGCTAATTGCGTATCTGTTGTGTAAGTGTCGTACTGGATACCGTTGTCATCGATAATCACGATTTCACCTGGCTTCACATCACGAACCCATTTGGCACCGATAACTTCAAAGGCACATGTTTCACTTGAAACTACCCAAGCTCCATTTTTCATTTGACCGATTGACAAAGGACGGAAACCATTTGGGTCAAGCGCTGCAATCAATTTATCTTCTGTCATCAAAAGGTAAGCAAAACCACCTTTTACAGTATTGAGGGCTTCTTTGACTTTTCCTATAAATTCAGGATTGTGACTACGGCGAATCAAGTGCATCAAGATTTCAGTATCTGATGAGGCGTTAAAGATAGCACCTTGGTCCTCCAACTCTTTTTTCAATGACAAAGCATTTGTCAAATTCCCATTGTGGCACAAACCAAATTGCTCGTCAGTGAAGTTGTAAAGAAACGGTTGGATATTATTGATAGAAGCTGAACCTGCTGTCGCGTAACGCACGTGACCAATAGCAGCGGTCCCTGTTAATTTTTCCAAATCAGCAGGATTTTTAAACACTTCTGAAAGAAGACCTGTATCACGGTGTTGAAGCAACTTACCGTTATCATTTGTGACGATACCAGCCCCTTCTTGACCGCGGTGTTGGAGGCTATGAAGGCCAAAGTAAGCAACATGAGCTGCTTGAGGGTGGCCCCAAATGCCAAAAACGCCACATTCTTCATTAAGAGATTTTACTTCATATGTCATTATTTTTTTACCTAGATTCTTGTTAATAAGAAATTTTCTTGATTAGTTGACAAGATAAGGCACCCTTGTACCTTATCTTGTCCTCTTGTTGTTTATTTAGCAAGGTCTAACCTTTTGTAAAATACTCAACGGCGCTACGGAATAAGTGTTGGTCCTTGTTTCCTGGAATATTTTGGAAAAGACCATCTTCGTAACGTTCTGAGTGTCCCATTTTACCAATGATTTGACCATTTTTACTTGTAATACCTTCAATAGCGTTGACAGAACCATTTGGATTGTATTTAGAATCCATGCTTGGTTGACCGTTGAAATCAGCGTATTGGCTAAAGATTTGACCGTTATCACGGAGTTCTTCAAATTCAGCAGCATTGACAACGAATTTCCCTTCACCGTGTGATACTGGAATAGCGTGGATATCTCCCACTTCAACACCAGCAAGCCATGGTGAATTTGTGTTGGCGATACGTGTTTCAACCATTTTCGCCATGTGTTGGTTAGCATCGTTGTAGAACAAGGTTGGACTTGTTTCTGTGGCATCTTCAAAGTTACCGTATGGAAGCAATCCTGATTTAACCAAGGCTTGGAATCCATTACAGATACCAATGATAAGCCCACCTTTTTCGATAAAACTGTCAATAGCCGCACGAACTTTTTGGTTCAACAAGATGTTCACGATGAATTTTGCAGAACCGTCTGGCTCGTCCGCTGCTGAGAAACCACCTGCAAAGAAGATGATGTTTGCTTTTGCGATATTGTCAACCATCGTGTCAACAGAAGCTTCAATAGCTGCTTCGTCAAGCGTTACAAACGGAACCAAGTTCACTTTGGCACCTGCTTGTTCAAAGGCCTTAGCCGAATCGTACTCTGAGTTTGTTCCTGGGAAAATAGGGATGTAAACCAATGGTTCAGCCACTTTTTCGCTGGCTTTGATAACGGCATCTGAAGCCACAGCTGGCACATCTTCGATAACTTGGCTTTGCTCAAATTCTGTTGGATAAACCTCTTCAAGCGTACCTTCAAAGGCTGCTAACAAGGTTTCTCCAGAAAGGGCAACGCCGTTGACTGTCAACGTAAAGTCAGCACTTGTCTTACCAATTTTCACAGCGTCAGCAATTTCTTCAGCAGATGTAAAGATAAAGCCACCGAGTTGAGCTGTCAAGCTTGTGTCAAGATCAGCTAATTCAACTGTCGCACCGATGTGATTTCCAAATGTAGCCAAAGCCAAGCTTTCCATCACACCACCGTATTTAACAGCAGATGCTGATGTGATATGGTGTGCTTTTTGAATCGCTTCAAACCTTGTAAAGTTTGACTTAATCAAATCAAAATCAATATCTTGTGAAATAGCTTGACCAGGAAGGTAATAAACGTACTCACCAGCTGCCTTAAATTCTGGCGAAAGCACTTTGCGACTATCTGCCGTTGTCACACCAAAGGCAACCAATGTTGGCGGTACTGTTAATTCTTCAAATGTCCCTGACATTGAGTCCTTACCACCAATTGATGGCAAGCTAAGTTGTAACTGTGCTTCGATAGAACCAAGAAGGGCTGAAACAGGTTGACCAAAGCGGTCAGCTTGTTTGTCCATACGTTGGAAGTATTCTTGGTAAGAGAAACGTGCTTTAGACCAGTTTGCACCTGTCGCCACCAAACGTGCTGTCGCTTCGATAACGGCATAGGCAGCACCGTGATACGGTGACCATTCTGCAATGTAAGGGTTGAAACCTTGTGCCATGACAGAAGCTGTTGTTGTCACACCATTTTGAACAGGTAATTTTTGAACAGAACTTTCTGTTGGTGTGATTTGATAACGACCACCGATTGGGTGGTTAACGGTTGAGCGACCAACTGAGCTATCAAAAATAGTTTGAAGCCCTTTTTGGCTGGCATGGTTAAGGTCTGAAAGAACTGTTACAGTATCAGCTTCCAAGGTTTCAGCTGAAGTTGTGCGTTGTTCTGGCACATCAACTTGGCTATCAACCACGTTAGCATCGACAACTACGCGCACACCGTTTGTATCAAGGAAACGGCGCTCGATATCTACAATCGTTTGCCCATTCCATGTCATAACAAGATTTGGTTTTTCAGTCACAGTTGCCACTACAACCGCATCGATATTTTCCTTATGACAAGCAGCAACAAAAGCATCGATGTCTTTTGGACGCACCACAACGGCCATACGTTCTTGCGATTCTGAAATGGCAATTTCTGTTCCGTTAAGCCCTTGGTATTTCAATGGCACTTTGTTCAAGTCAATTTCAAGACCATCAGCCAATTCACCAATCGCAACACAGACACCACCAGCACCAAAGTCATTTGATTTCTTGATAAGGCGTGTCACATCGCCATTACGGAAAAGACGTTGGATTTTACGTTCTTCAATGGCATTCCCTTTTTGAACTTCAGCACCAGCTGTTTCAACAGATTCAACGGTTTGAACCTTAGAAGAACCTGTCGCACCACCGACACCATCACGCCCTGTTTTACCACCAAGAAGGATAACCACGTCACCTGCTTCTGGTTTTTCACGCACCACATTTTCCTTAGGTGCTGCACCGACAACCGCACCAAGTTCCATGCGTTTGGCTACAAATCCAGGGTGGAAATATTCTTTAACATAAGTCGTTGCAAGGCCAATTTGGTTACCGTATGATGAATAACCATGAGCCGCTGTTTTTGAAATCACTTGTTGAGGCAATTTCCCAACGCGTGTGTCAGCAATTGACATGGTAATATCACCAGCACCTGAGATACGCATGGCTTGGTAAACATAAGAACGCCCTGACAATGGATCACGGATAGCCCCACCGATACAAGTCGCAGCGCCACCAAACGGTTCAATTTCAGTTGGGTGGTTATGAGTTTCATTTTTGAACATCAACAACCATGGTTCTTTGACACCATCAACGTCCACTTCAATCTCGACAGAGCAAGCGTTGATTTCGTCAGATACTTCCATGTCGTCCAAACGGCCATTGGCACGCTCATAGCGTCCAAAAATAGTCGCCATGTCCATAAGCGTTTGTGGTTTTTCAGAACGCCCCAATTCATCGCGCATCGCAAGGTATTTATCATAAGTTGCTTGCAATTGCTCTTGGAATTTAGAAGCTGAAAAATCAAGGTGTTTTAGTTCGGTTTCAAAAGTAGTGTGACGGCAGTGGTCTGACCAATAAGTATCCAAAACTTTCAATTCTGTTTCAGTTGGCACACGTCCAATTGATTTGAAGTAATCTTGGATAAAGACAAGGTCATCCACTTCCATTGCCAAGCCTTGCTCTGCCTTATATTTGGCAAAATCAGCTGCTGTATAAGTCTTGAAAAAGTCAAGGTTCGGAATAGTTTTATCAGATTCTGAGAATGCTTGTGGAGCAATTCCTGTCGTGATATCTTTGAAGCGAGAATCTACTGGATTCAACAAATAATGCTTAACAGCTTCCAATTCAGACACTTCGATATCTTTATTTACCAAGTAAAGTTGAGCGGTATTAACCGTTACATCGTTGCCACTACCCAATAAAAGCAAGGCTTCTTGAGATGACGCCGCACGTTGGTCAAATTGGCCTGGAAGTGATTCAATCGCAAAGAAAGCATAGTCTGACAAGGCCGCAACCACATCACTTTCTGCCAAAATATTATCCGTTACTGGTTCAGAAAAAATATGCTTTTCTGCACGCGCAAAAAGCGCTTCGTCTAGCTGAAAAACATCATACACTTGAATGATGCGTAAATCAGTCAAACTGTTTAACTGAAGATTGTGCTTAAGCTCTTTGATAAGTGCTTGCGCTTTAACGTTAAAATGTGATTTTTTCTCAACAAAAATGCGTTTATCCATTCCCTATCCTTTTAAGAATTTTCTTTCTAGTAGCTTACCAGTACACCGTACCGAGCTTTTTTATCCAAGTCCTTGCAATTTTTCAAGAACCACTTCGTAAACATCTGTTAGGTTACCCAAGTCACGACGGAAAACATCTTTATCCATATGGTGACCTTCCGCATCCCAAAGACGGCAGTTATCAGGTGAAAATTCGTCCGCAAGGATGATATGACCATCCTTATCCTTACCAAATTCCAATTTAAAATCAATCAATTGAAGTCCAATTTGGTTGAACCAATCTTTCAACAATTCGTTGATACGACGTGTTTCAGCCTTGATGTAAGCAATACCCTCATCACTTGCAATACCAAGGAATTTCACGTGTTCATCGTTGATGAATGGGTCGTCCAAGTCATCGTTTTTATAGTAAAATTCAACAATCGGTGTTTCTAGCTGAATGCCTTCTTCCACACCAAATCGTTTTGAAAATGATCCTGCAGTCACATTACGCAAAACAACTTCAAGCGGAATAATATCAACTTTTTTGTTCAATTGTTCGTTTTCTGACAATTGTTTAACAAAGTGGGTTGCAATACCTGCTTTATTTAATTTCGTGAAAATTAAAGACGAAATCTGGTTGTTAAGCACCCCTTTCCCTTTGATGGTTTCCTTACGAGCACCATTAAGCATGGTTGCTTGATCTTTATAAACTGAAATAATCACATCTTCATCATCTGAAGTTGTGTAGATATCTTTGGCTTTTCCCGTATAAATCAGTTTTCTTGACATTTATTTGTTCGCCTTTCACCTTTATTCAAATAGATTTTAACATACGATGTCATTTTTTTCAACATTTAACAGACTTTTTGAGAATTCAAAAACAAAAACGTTCACCTTACGCGAACGTTTCTTTCTAATTTATCCGATTATTTAAATAATCTGCCAATTCACCAAGAGAGGCCAAATCTTCCACATCTTCATCGGGAATACTGAGTTGAAAAGCTTCTTCCAAATCAATAATAAGTTCCACTAACTCGATAGAATCAAGCCCCAGGTCTTTTTGAATATCCATTGAAGTGGTTAAGGTTAGGTCTGGATTTTTCACTTGTCCTCGAACCACTTCTGCCATTTTATTAAAAATCATTTCTCTTGTCATATGCTTTAATCCTCAACAGTAAAAGCATCGACCAGCTGCTCAACAACTTTTGTTTCTAGCATGGTGTGTACTTGTTTGATGGTGTAGAAAACAGCTTGGGCATCACTTGAACCGTGGCATTTAACCACAGGAGCTTTCAAACCAAAGAGAACCGCACCGCCTGCACGCGTATAATCCATCGTATCTTTCAATTGGTACAAGCTATTTTTCAATAAAAGGGCACCTAATTTTGCTCTGAAACCACCTGATTGAATAGATGATTTCAAGCTACCCATGATGTTAAGAGCTGTTCCTTCCATGGTTTTAAGCACAGCGTTTCCCGTGAAACCATCGGTCACCACAACGTCAGCTACGCCATTCATCAAATCACGCGCTTCCACATTGCCAACAAAATGCAAGCTTTTATCTTCTTCTAACAAGGCATAAGTGTCCTTATGAAGTGGGTCACCCTTAGTCGCTTCCGTACCGTTATTGAGCAAGCCTACACGCGGATTGGCAATGCCACGCACATTTTTAGCATAAAAAGAACCAAGCGTTGCATACTGATGCAAATGTTTTGGCGTATTCTCCGCATTTGCTCCCAAATCCAACATATCATAGCCCTTGCCATCAGTCGTTGGTAGCGTAGACATCAAACCTGGACGATCAACGCCTTTAATGCGACCAATCACAAACAAACCAGCCGCTAAAAGCGCCCCTGTATTTCCCGCAGAAATCACGGCATCTGCTTTCGTGTCTTTAACTGCCTGAGCAGCTAGTACCATGCTCGCTTTTTTCTTACGGCGAATGGCTTTGACAGGCTCATCATCTGAATTAATCTTTTCTTCCGTATGCACGATTGTCACACGTTCAGTTGCTTTCAAATATTGTTTTATCTTGCTTTCATCACCATAAAGTTGCACTTCAATATCTGAAAATTCAGCGAGAGCTTGATTCACTCCTTCGACAATAGCTTCAGGGGCGTTATCACCACCCATAGCATCAATTGCAATTGTTTTCATAGTCATTTCCTCACAAAATATAATCACCCCATTATAACACGATTTAGCATTTTTTTCAGTTTTATAAAAACAACAAGGGATTTTCAGAAAAAAATAAAAAACTGTCGGCAATCCTTGAAAACAAGGTACCACCAACAACTTTTAGGTCATAATATCTCCCCACGTTCCCAAATCATCGATAAATTGCTTACTTTTCAAATGTAAACCCACATAAGTCTGATACAGGTCATCAATGAACAAACGCAATTTTTGCTTCATCTCAAGTTTAATGGAAATGGTTCTTAAATCATCAAAATGAATAGCTTGAAAACGGTCCACCAAATAAAGCATATTGGGGTCGAGGTGGCTACGATGATTATCTTTGTGGTAATGCTCTGGGCAAAGCAAGCCCGAATACCGATGCGAAAAATCAAAAGGCAAACCCACACGATGACAAAAAATACATTCATGAAAATTAAGGCGTACACCAAATCGCTCTAAAATCTGAATTTCAAAGATATTGGTCAAAATAGCGTAATCAAGACCTTCTTCCATTAAAGAAAGAGTCTTTTGTAAAAAGGCAAATAAAGGAGCATCTGCCACATGGTCGCTCAAAGCCGCATCTGCCAAAGCTGTGACATAGGACGCATAAGACAGTTTAAACAAATCTGCGTTGATGGCCTTAAAGGTTTCCACTTCCTTATAATCCTCGATGAAAGACAAGCCCTCATCATTCAATTTTAAAATGAATTTTGCAATGGTCAAAGGCTGGAGAACCGCTGCTAACTTAGACTTGCTAGCATGTCTGACAAAAAACATATACTTGCCATCCGTTTCGGTAAAGAGTTTGACCAGCTTGTCATCCTCACGATAATTGCGGTTGTAGAGAACAAGCCCATAAGTTTCCTTAGTTTGCATGTTCTTCCATAAATTCTTTCAAGCGCTCCATCGCAGTTGTGATGGTTTCCATGCTAGCAGCATAAGACAAACGAAGGTAACCTTCACCGTATTTTCCAAAAGCAACCCCTGGGATAAAGGCAACAGCTTTTTCACGAGCAAAATCCTGACAAAATTTAAACGAATCTTGCTCATAACCCTCTGGAATCTTAGCAAAAATGTAGAATGCCCCATCAGGTTTGATAATCTTAAAGCCAAGTGCAGACATCTTGTCTATAATGTAATCACGACGTTTCACGTACTCAGCTTTCATTGGTAGCGCATCGTCCTTGCCGGCAGAAAGAGCTTCAATAGCTGCAAATTGTGCCATCGTTGTCGCAGCTGTCACCAAATATTGGTGACTCTTAATCAATTGTGCCGTAAAAACAGCAGGTGCAAAAATCAAACCAATTCGCCAACCTGTCATGGCGTGCGATTTTGACAAGCCATTGATTAAAATGGTTTGTTCTGGCAAATATTCTGCAATTGAAACGTGTGGCTCATCCGTGTAGGTCAATTCTGAGTACACCTCATCTGAAATAACAAAAACATCGTATTTTCTAAGAACATCCGCCAAAGCCTTAATTTGCTCACGCGAATACGTCACACCAGTTGGATTGGTTGGATAATTAAGCAAAACAGCCTTGAGCGAATCTCCTTGCTCTAAAATAGCTTGTTCCAATACCTCTGGCGTCAACACAAAGTCATTCCCTGTTGTATCAATCTCCACAATATCAGCCCCAACAAGATTGACAATTGGTTCGTATCCAGGATAAGCTGGTGCTGGCAAAAGAACCGTATCCCCAGGCTCTAAAATAGCAGTCAAAGTCGCAGACAAGGCTTCCGTTGCCCCGATAGTCACCAAGATTTCATTATCTGGATTATAGGTCAAATGGTACTTGTCTTTAACAAAATCAGCCGCAGCTTGACGCAGAGCCACCAAACCAGCCATTCCCGTATAATGGGATTGGTTGGCATCAATAGCCGCCTTAGCAGCCTCTTTAACATGCTCAGGCGTTGTAAAATCTGGTTCCCCCAGAGTCAACTTCATAATCCCTGGCACATCCGAAATGGATTGGTCAAACTGACGAATCAAAGATACTTCGATTTTATCTAAATACTTATTAAAACGATTAGTCAAGCCCATAACAATCTCCCTTTATGTTTAATTATATCTATTATACATAAAATTCTAATAAAAGCCAGAACCTTTCAGACTAGACCAACATAAAAAGAGAGAACCAAAGTGTTCTCTCTACATTTCGACTTATTTTGCCGTGTCCATTCCAAATAAAGGCGATAACGGACGTTTTTCATGAATACGAGTAATAGCTTCACCAATTAGTTCAGCAATTGAAATTTGCTCAATCTTATCAATTAAACGTTCTTCTGGGAGGTAAATCGTGTCTAAAACAACGAGTTTTTCAATCGCTGATTTTTCGATATTTTCAAGTGCAGGACCAGATAAGACAGGGTGAGTACATGACGCATACACAGCAGTCGCACCCGCTTCAGCAAGTGCATCAGCCGCATGACAAATGGTACCCGCAGTATCAATCATGTCATCAATCAAGATACATTTCTTACCTTTAACGTTACCAATGATATTCATCACTTCACTTGTGTTCATTTTAGTGACACTACGACGTTTATCAATAATAGCAATCGGTGTTTGGAGGAATTGTGCCAACTTACGAGCTCGTGTCACACCACCATGGTCAGGACTAACAACAACGACATCTTCACCAACTAAACCATGACGGTCAAAGTAATCCGCAATAAGAGGTGCACCCATCAAGTGATCCACTGGAATATCAAAGAAACCTTGGATCTGAGCAGCGTGCAAATCAACCGTCAACAAACGATCAACTCCTGCTACTTCAAGCATATCTGCAACCAATTTAGACGTAATTGGTTCACGTGATCTTGCTTTGCGGTCTTGACGTGCGTAGCCATAATAAGGCATGACAACACTGATGGTTTCAGCACTAGCTCGTTTCAATGCGTCAACCATAATCAAGATTTCCATCAAATTGTCATTAACAGGTGAACTTGTTGATTGTAAAATAAAGACATGACGCCCACGAATTGACTCTTCGATATTAACTTGAATCTCACCATCAGAGAACTGACGAACTGATGATTTTCCAAGCTCAATTCCCATAGCCGAAGCCACTTTTTCTGCCAATTCCTTGTTTGACGATAATGCAAACAGTTTTAAATCAGAATAAGACATGATTTCCTCCAAAGTTTTTATCCTCTAATATTTTACCGTTTTTCTATCTATTTTTCAACAAATAAAAGAAAGGATTACCTTGCCTTTAAAAAGGAAGCAGCAAAAACATACTAAGATTAGT
>NZ_DEQF01000036.1:0-9408 GCF_002360305.1 Streptococcus sp. UBA3373
TTTTATTTGACATAAATCCATTATTTCCTTTACAAAATAATGAAAATTATGGTAAAATATATAACTATGTTTACAAAAAAAGTTTAAAAAATTTTCATCATAATGTAAACGGATACTTTTTAGACTATTTGTAAATCAAGATAATAAAGGAGAAGACATGCAAGGTATTTTATATGCATTAGTTCCTATGTTCGCATGGGGAAGTATTGGTTTTGTTAGTAATAAAATTGGTGGTAAACCCAATCAACAAACGTTAGGGATGACATTAGGTGCCCTTTTGTTTGCATTTGTGGTTTGGTTGTTTGTTCGACCAGAAATGTCAGTTTCCCTCTGGGTTTTCGGTATCATTGGGGGAATGCTTTGGTCTATGGGGCAAAACGGTCAATTCCGTGCCATGCAGTATATGGGGGTTTCTGTCGGGAATCCATTGTCTAGTGGTGCCCAATTGGTATTTGGTAGCTTGATTGGTGCTATTGTCTTTGGTGAATGGAGCAAACCAATTCAATACACACTTGGTATCATTGCCCTAATCTTATTGGTTATCGGATTCTACTTTACAAGTAAACGTGATTCTGACAACGCTGAAACAAATGAAATGACAGACTTTGGTAAAGGTTTCCGTGCCTTAACTTACTCAACTGTTGGTTATTTGTCATACACGATTTTGTTTAACAACATCATGAAATTTGACGCACTAGCTGTTATTTTCCCAATGTCAGTTGGTATGGTTTTGGGAGCTATGATTTTCATGAAATTCCGAATTCAATTTGAACCAGTTGTTCTTAAAAATACCTTGGTTGGTTTGATGTGGGGAGTTGGTAACATCTTTATGCTTTTAGCTGCTGCTAAAGCAGGATTGGCTATTGCCTTTAGTTTCTCACAATTAGGGGTTGTCATTTCTATCGTTGGTGGTATCTTGTTCTTGGGAGAAACCAAAACACGCAAGGAAATGCGTTGGTTGACCATTGGTATTGCTTGCTTCATCGTCGGAGCAGTCTTACTTGGATTTGTTAAATCATATTAAGCCTTGACAACTTTGTCAACGTAAGCAATAAAAAAGCTGAGTCTTAAGACTCAGCTTTTTCTTGTATCACGCCGTTAGTAACGGTAAAGACTTTTAGGTCTTTTGGTTTTTGGGTAAGATGGTCAAGGCTTGTCGTAGTGATGAAGGTTTGAACGTTCTTTTCAATAATCATTTTGAGCAATTCTGTTTGACGGTAATTGTCCAACTCACTCATCACGTCATCAAGTAATAAAATAGGATAATCGCCTGTATTTTGTTGGATAAGTTCCACCTCTGCCATTTTAAGAGACAAGATTAGGCTTCTATGCTGTCCCTGACTGCCAAAACCAGCGGGCATATCGTTGATAAAAAAGGCTAAATCATCCCGATGTGGTCCAACGCTGGTCGTTTTTTTGAGTAAATCAGGTTGGCGTGCTTTTTGCAAAGCTTGTAAAAAATGTTCTTTTAAGTTCGTTGTTTCTGTAAATGGAATGGAAGATTTGTAGTGTATTTTCAGGTGCTCTGTTTGGTTTGAAATGGTGTGATGGTAGCGGTCAGCTTCTTGTTCCATACTGGCTATAAATTGCAACCGTTGCTGGATGACGCGGCTACCAAATTCTGCTAATTGCTCATCCAAAACGTCTAAAAACTGAGCGTCCACTTTTGCTGCTGTTTTGAGATAGGTATTGCGCTGCTTTAGCACATGGTTGTACTGGGATAAATCAGATAGGTAAATCGGTTTAATTTGCCCCAAATCAATATCTACGAACTTACGACGCAAGCTAGGTGACCCTTTGATAAGTTGTAAATCCTCAGGAGCAAACAAAACAACGGTCATTGTTCCGATGTAATCAGACAGTTTGGCTTGTTTGAGGTGATTGACCTTGGTGAAGCGCCCTTTGCTTGACAGCTGAATATCCAAGGTTGTTCGACCGTTGGAACGCTGCAACAAACCTGATACCGAAAGGTCTTGCTGTTGAAAATGAATGAGTTCCTTATCTGTTCGTGTGCGGTGGCTTCTGGTCAGAGCTAAAAAATAAATGGCTTCAAGGAAATTCGTTTTTCCTTGGGCATTTTTACCAAGAAGGACATTCAAACCAGAAGAAAAGGTCAATTCTTCTTGAGTGTAATTGCGGTAGTTTTTTAAAGTGATTTTTTGAATCCACATGTTAAGTTCCTGGGAAACGAACTGGCTTGCGTGTTTTATTTTGTTTTGGTTGGTCTTTCTTGGTTTTGGTTTTTGCTTGCTTATTCAAGGTTTTAACCAAGTCAGCCACACGTTTTTTTTCAGCCATTTCTTGTTGGTGTTCTTCTTTTTCAGCAGGTGTTGGTTCTACGATTTCAATTTCAAGGGCATCGTGTGGGATTGTAATAACATCACCAACACGAAGTTTTTTTCCACGGCGTTTTTCATCCTCTCCATTAAAAAGTACAGCGGTTTCAGCCAAGTAGCCTTTGACAGCACCTCCGCTTTTGATAATGCCAAGTTCTTTTAACAAGGCTTGTAAGGTGATAAAATCATCAAATAATGTGTATTTCATTGCATTCTCCATTCTGTAGTCCAAGTAATTATAACATAAACATGGTATAATTTTAGGTAATTAAGGTTTTTTAGTAAGGAATTTATCATGAAATTAGTTGATGGCGTGGCGTTACACCTAATCCAAAACGAACAATTTAAAATGAACCACCTAACCTTTCGCTTTTCGGGAGAATTTCAGCAGGAAACCGTAGCAAAACGTGTCCTGGTGGCACAGATTTTAGCAACGGCAAATGCGACTTATCCGACAGCTCAGCGATTCAGAGAACGTTTGGCTAGTCTTTACGGGGCTAGTTTGTCAACTAAGGTTTCAACCAAAGGCTTAGTGCATATCGTGGATATCGAAATCTCTTTCTTGAAAAATCGTCTGGTCAAGACAGGAGAAAATATTTTAGAAGATATTATTGATTTTTTGTATCACACCTTGTTTTTGCCTCTTATCACTGTTGAACAGTACCAGACGAAGCTTTTTGACATTGAGCAAGCCAATTTGATTCAGTATTTACGAGTGGATAATGATGATAGTTTTTACAGTAGTGAGTTAGGCTTGAAGAAGATTTTCTACGATAGCCCTGTTTTTCAAGTGTCTAAGTATGGTACGGCTGATTTGGTTGCTGCTGAAAATTCCTACACCGCCTACCAAGAATTTCAAAAAATGCTTAGAGAAGACCAGTTGGACATCTTTTTACTGGGAGAATTTGATGACTACCGTATGTTGCAGTTGTTCAATAAATTCCCGTTTGAAAATCGTGACAAAACCTTGCATTTTGCTTACAACCAAGACAAGAGCAATGTTATTCGAGAACAGGTAGAAACGAGAGAAGTCAGCCAGTCGGTCTTACAGTTGGGGTATTATTTTCCAACACGCTATTTTGATGAAGATTACGCGACTTTATTAGTCTTCAATGGTTTATTTGGCGGTTTTTCACATTCGCGTTTATTTGAGGAATTACGTGAAAAAGAAGGTTTGGCCTATACGATTGGCAGTTGCTTTGATATTTACACGGGTTTACTCAATGTTTACGCTGGGATTGACGCTGAGAATCAGATGAAGGTTTTAAAACTTATCAACAAGCAATTGTCCCATTTGAAATCAGGACGATTCTCAGAAACCTTTTTGAACCGTACGAAAGAACTGATAAAAACAAACGTTGTCCTATCTGGCGATTCGCCTAAAGCGACTATTGAGCGGGTGTATAATGACTATCATGGCATAGATAGTCGTGGTGTTGACACTTTAGTCAAAGAGGTTGACAATGTTTGTAAAGCAGATGTTGTAGCTTATTCAAAAGAGATAGCCTTGCAAGCATTCTACTTTTTGGAGGGAAAATAGATGGTTACTTTAAATGAACACACTTTTTTAGATAGTCAAGAAACGGTTTATTCAACCACTTTGCAAAATGGTCTAACCGTCTATTTGATTCCAAAAAATGAGTTTAAGGAAGCCTTTGCTTTACTCAGCGTTCAATATGGTTCGATGGATACCCAATTCATTAGTAATAACCATTTGAAACAAGATACAGAAGGTTTGGCTCACTTTTTAGAGCATAAATTATTTGAAATGGCAGAAGGAAAGGACGTTACAACTCAGTTCACTGATTTAGGTGCTGAGGTCAATGCCTTTACGACTTTTGATAAAACGTGTTTCTATTTTTCAACCGTTGATAAGGTCAATGAAAACCTTGATGTGTTGCGGCACTTTATCTTAGAAGCTTCTATGACAGAAGTATCGGTTTTAAAGGAAAAAGACATTATCAGGCAAGAGATTGCCATGTATCAAGATGATGCTGATTATCGCTTATATCAAGGTGTTCTTGAAAATCTTTACCCCAATACAGCCTTGGCGACAGATATCGCAGGTAGCAATGCTAGTTTGGAAAAAATGACCTTGGCTGATTTGCAGGAGAGTCATCAAACGTTTTATAAACTTGACAATATGACCTTAGTTTTGGTCGGTCATTTTGATAAAGACGCTGTTTTGGCTTCTTTGACTGAAAAAGATGAGGAAAAAACGCCTGCTGATAAGAGCGTGATTGAAAAAGAGGCGTTAGCTTACCACCCTGTCGTGCCACGCAGCAATATTCAAATGGATATTACGCAGCCTAAGATTGCTATTGGTTTTCGTGGGCAACCGCTTGAGAGCCACCAATCTGTTTTGCGACAAGAACTGGCTTTAAAACTCTTTTTTGGTATGGTGATTGGTTGGACTTCCCATTATTATCAAGACCTTTATAAAAAAGGTTATATCGACGATTCGTTTGATTTTGAAATGGAAATCCACTCAGCCTTTCAATTTGTCATGGTGTCGCTAGATACTTTAGAACCGATTGCCATGCTCAATCAAATCAGAAAGCATTTGGATAAGGTTAGTCATGATAGCGCAGCCTTAGCTGACTTGTCAGAAGAACATTTTACGATTGTCAAAAGAGAATTATACGGGACATTTTTTAGAGAATTGGATTCTATTGAGCAGTTGGGGATGCAGTTTGTGAATTATCTTGGTAAGGGCGATTATTTTACTATTCCAACGCTCTTGGAAAGTCTTACTTTCACAGAAGTAGTGGAAACAGGAATGCATTTTCTGAAAACAGCTGACGTCACAGAATTCACAATCTTGCCAAAATAAAAGCGAAATACTGTGAAAATTTTGCTATAATAGAACTGATTATATTTTTATTAAAGGATAACTTTACATGAAAGAACAAACGATTGGTGATATTTTAAGAGAAAGTCGAGTTGCACAACATCTCACATTAGAAGAAGTTGAAGAAAAAACCTCCATTTCATCGTCTTATCTGTTAGCCTTGGAATTGGAGCAGTTTCAATTAATTCCTGAAAATCAGATTGAAGATTTCATACAAAAGTATGGGGAATGTGTTCATTTGGATACGGCTGATTTATTGGCGAAATACCGTAAGCAAAGAGCAGCTAAACTTGTTAAGGAAGACAAAAAGACACCAGCACCAAAACAAGCTGCACCTACTTCTAAAGCAGTCCCTTACAAAACAGAAACACCAACAAGCACACAACGTGTTTCTCAAAACGTGAGAACAGATGATATGGTAGTTGGCTCACGTTCAAGCCGTCATAAAAATGAAGAAGTGACAGCGTCTTATATTCCGATTATCCTCCTTTCTTTGGTGGCTTTGGGAATTTTGGCATTTGTGTCATTGGTAACGTGGAATCAATTGCAAAGCGACCGCCGCACTGCGAATACCGATTATTCTGTCGTTTATAGCAAATCGTCGACAAGTAGTTCAAGCTCTTCTGAATCAACATCAACGTCAACAAGTTCATCATCGTCTGACAACAAGTTGAAAATGACGACAGAAGGTGGTGGTAGCAATTTGACTGTGAATCTATCAAATGTACCAGACACTGTGACGGTTGATATTTCGTTATCAGGAGCTGACAGCAGTTGGGTATCTGTTACCAACTCAGCCTCAGGAGATTCAGGGGTTCTCCTTTCTTCAACAGGTACAACAAGTTACTCTGCAACCCTTGCTTCAGGAACTAAATCATCAGTGATTACTCTAGGAGTGACAAAAGGTGTTACAGTAACAATTAACGGACAAAAAGTTGATACTTCAGCCATCACAAGTACAACTTTGAGTTATATTACACTTAATATTCAATAGGATGAAAATGAACATGATAAAAAAAGAAAATATCCCCAATCTACTAACCTTGGCGCGTATCGTCATGATACCTGTGTTTATTCTGGTTTTGGTTTTTTGGAATAACATGACTGGTCATATTGTCGCTGCGGCAATCTTTGCCATCGCGAGCATCACAGACTATTTAGACGGTTATTTGGCAAGACGCTGGAAAGTTGTGACCAATTTTGGTAAATTTGCTGACCCATTAGCAGATAAGATGCTAGTCATGACAGCCTTTATCATGTTGGTGGCTATGAATATGGTACCAGCTTGGATTGCAGCTATTATTGTGTGCCGTGAATTAGCAGTTACAGGTTTGCGTTTGTTATTAGTTGAAAATGGTGGAACGGTTTTGGCGGCAGAAATGCCTGGAAAAATCAAAACATTTACACAAATGTTTTCTATTATTTTCCTATTATGTCACTTCACATTGATAGGAACCATTTTACTTTATGTTGCTCTTATCTTCACCATTTACTCAGGGTATGATTATTTCAGAAAAGCAGGATTCCTGTTTGAGGATACGTTTAAATGACATCAAATAGCATTGACGTGAAGCATTTGACCTTCAAATACGATGTTAATCAAGAACACAACACTTTGGATGATTTATCGTTTCACGTGAAACGAGGGGAGTGGTTGTCTATTATTGGGCATAATGGATCAGGAAAATCGACCACGGTACGTTTGTTAGACGGTTTATTGGCTGCAGAATCTGGGCAGATTTTTATCGAAGGTGATTTATTGACCGAAGACAATGTCTGGGATATTCGCCACAAGATAGGCATGGTGTTTCAAAACCCAGATAACCAATTTGTCGGCGCTACGGTTGAAGACGATGTGGCTTTTGGTCTTGAAAACAAAGGCATTCCCTTGGATGAGATGAAGGAACGCGTGGCAAAGGCTTTGGACTTGGTTGGCATGTCTGAATTTGCTGACCGAGAGCCGTCACGTCTTTCAGGTGGTCAAAAACAACGTGTGGCTATCGCTGGAGCTCTAGCCATGCAGCCTGATATTATTATTTTGGATGAGGCGACGAGTATGTTGGATCCAGAAGGTCGCCTAGAGCTCATCAAAACGATTAGAGAGATTCGCAAGCAATATCAGATGACAGTGGTTTCTATCACGCATGATTTGGATGAGGTGGCTTTAAGTGACCGCGTCTTGGTCATGAAAAAAGGAAAAGTGGAATCTAGCTCAACCCCAGAAGAATTATTTAATAGAGGGGATGACTTGCTAACCTTGGGGCTTGATGTTCCATTTTCGACAAATCTCATCTCAGCTTTAAAAGACAAAGGCTTTGATTTTACCCAAAACTACCTGACAGAAAAAGATTTAGAGGATCAATTATGGGAATTACTCTTGAAAACGTAGATTATACATACCAAGCGGGGACACCTTTTGAAGGACGTGCCCTTTTTAACATTAACTTAAGCATTACAGAGGGCTCTTATACCGCTTTCATTGGTCATACAGGTTCAGGAAAGTCAACGATTATGCAGTTGCTAAATGGCTTAAATGTCCCCACTAAGGGCTGTGTGTTGGTGGATGATGTTAAGATAACAGCCGATTCTAAAAACAAAGAGATCAAGTCTGTTCGTAAAAAAGTGGGCTTGGTATTTCAATTTCCAGAAAGTCAGCTCTTTGAAGAAACCGTTCTCAAAGATGTCGCTTTTGGTCCGCAAAATTTTGGTGTGTCAAAAGAAGAAGCCGAAGATATCGCACGTGATAAATTAGCCATGGTGGGTATCAGTCAGGAATTTTTTGATAAAAATCCTTTTGAACTTTCAGGTGGTCAGATGAGGCGCGTGGCGATTGCAGGTATTTTAGCCATGGAACCAGATATTTTGGTCTTGGATGAACCAACAGCTGGTCTTGACCCCAAAGGACGCCGTGAATTAATGACCCTATTTAAAACCTTACACCAAAATGGCATGACAATTGTCCTTGTGACTCATTTAATGGATGATGTTGCTAACTACGCTGACCATGTTAATATCCTAGAAGGTGGGCACTTGGTCCGCTCAGGGCATCCTAAAACTATTTTTCAAGATGTTGCCTTTATGAAGAGCAAACAACTAGGAGTCCCTAAAATCACTCAATTTGCCCAAGATTTAGTGGATAGGGGGCTAAAATTGGAGAATCTTCCGATTACGATAGAGGAATTTGTAGAGGTTATTACACATGGATAAATTGATACTAGGACGCTACGTCCCAGGAAATTCGTTGATTCACCGACTAGACCCAAGAAGTAAGTTGCTGGCTATGATTGCTTATGTCATTATCGTTTTTTGGGCGAATAATGTCGTCACCAATGCCATCATGATTGGCTTTACTTTGGTTATCATTTTGCTATCGCAGTTAAAATTAAGCTTCTTTTTAAAGGGCATTCAGCCTATGATTGGTATTATTCTATTTACTACCTTATTTCAGATGTTTTTCACTCATGGTGGTGAAACTTACTTTCAACTTGGTTTTCTAAAGATTACCAGTTACGGGCTTAGTCAAGCAATTTTGATTTTCATTCGTTTTGTGTTGATTATCTGTTTTTCAACTCTTTTGACCTTAACCACAACGCCACTGAGTCTAGCTGATGCGGTAGAATCACTCTTGAAGCCCTTTGCACGTTTGAAGGTACCTGCTCACGAAATTGGCTTGATGTTGTCTTTGAGTTTGAGATTTGTGCCAACTTTGATGGACGATACCACACGTATTATGAACGCTCAGAGGGCGCGTGGGGTGGATTTTGGAGAAGGAAACCTTCTCCAAAAGGTAAAATCCATCATTCCGATTTTAATTCCTTTGTTTGCCTCTAGCTTTAAACGTGCGGATGCTCTGGCCTTGGCGATGGAGGCACGCGGTTATCAAGGAGGAGAAGGTAGAAGCAAATACCGTATCTTGCAATGGCAAAGTCGTGATACCATGGCGTTAATGGTATTATTTGCCTTAGGAATAGCCTTATTTTTATTTTCAAACTAACGCACAAAATTACTAATATAAACAAAGCCTGTTGTATCAACGTTTATCGCTATTATTGTGAAAATACAAAAACATATAAAATTACCAACTTAATGTAGTAGTTACATTAAAACACATTAAAAAATACGGGTTCAGCGGGCAAGAAAATAGCACCAGTAAGGTGCTTTTTTTAGTTGTCCTCGCCTAGTTTCTTTATTATATGGCTCTATAATTTCTGTAGTGGGTAA
>NZ_DEQF01000051.1:0-5596 GCF_002360305.1 Streptococcus sp. UBA3373
CGTAGGTAGGAGTGGTTCACAGAAACCATTGACAATGATATAGACTGATGATGTCACGCTCACCATGAGATTTCTATTTTTGAAAATCTTGTGGTAATTTTTCATATCATAGTATTAGTTATTCATATCATAGTATTAGTTATTCTGATAATAGACAAGGATATTTTCAAGAAAATAGCGTATAATGGTGAAAAAGGAGAAGCTTATGACAATAAAAGTAATCGCAACAGATATGGACGGAACGTTTTTAACGAATAACAAAACCTATGATAAAGTACTTTTTAACCGTTTATTTGATAAATTTATGGCAGATGATGTTAAATTTGTCGTGGCAAGCGGTAATCAATACCGTCAAATTATTCAACAATTTCCTGAACATAAACATCAAATGACGTTTGTGGCTGAAAATGGCGGTCACATCATTGAAAATGGTCGAACTTTGCAGGAAGAATTTGAAACAGTAGAAGCTATCTCAGCTTTGGTTAATTATATCGAGAAACATTATCCTGATACGGTGATTAACTTGGCAGGAAAGGCATCGTCATACTTGCCAAAGTCGACACCGAAAAAAATTAAGGATTTGCTTAGCTATTATTTGCCTGTTTTAAAATACGTTGATAATCTACATCCAATTCCTGATGATGATTATTTTAAAGTCACTTTACTGGTTCGTGATAAATTGACCTTCCAAGTGAGAGATGAAATTAACACTTTATTTGCGGATTATCAACTAACGGCAACCTCTAGTGGTTTTGGTTGTATTGATGTCATTCCATCGCATGTGCATAAAGGAACTGGCCTTGATTTCTTGCTCAATCACTGGGGCTATAGTCCTGAAAATCTGATGGTTTTTGGTGATGGTGGCAATGATATTGAGATGTTAAAACTGGCGAAATACTCTTTTGCTATGGCAAATGCTCCACAGGAAATTAAAAATGTAGCCTGCTATCAAGCTCCGTCAAATCAAGAAAATGGTGTCTTACAAGTCTTAGCTAATCATTTTTTGAACGAGGGTGATTCGTGATAGAATAGTCACAAAAGGAGAAACTATGACTGGTTTTCAAGAACTATATCACAAAGCTGATGTGACAGAATTTCGCAACAAAGTTTTAGCTGACCAACAAGTACAGTTGTGGGAAAAATACGACGCTTTGAACAAACTGGTAAAACAGCCAAATATTGTCTTTGCTGGAGATTCTATCACTGAATATTTTCCAATTCACGAAATGCTGATATCTAATTTTCCGCTTTATAACCGTGGTGTTCATGGGATTAACAGTTTGCAGCTCTTAGAACATCTGCATACGCAGGTTTTAGATTTGCGTCCAAGTAAGGTAGTTTTGCTCATTGGGGTTAATGATTTAAAGATCAGACATCCAGAAGAAGTGTGTGAAACAATTGAGACAATCATGGCTACTATTCAACAAAAATTGCCTGAAACTGAGATTATCTTACTTTCTGTCTTTCCAATGAATGAGTCACCAAGATTTGTTCGCACACCAAATCATCGTAATAATGATAGCATCAATCAATTAAATAATTTGCTATCTAATTTGTCAAAAAAAAGTGTAACCTACCTCAATATTCACGATTCCTTGTGTGACGAAAGTGGTCATTTGCCACTAACTTGTACAATCGATGGCCTTCACCTTAATATCACTGGTTATCGTGTGGTGTCTGAAATTTTGTCAGTGTATTTGTAGTGGGATGGTATCATTTTCCAAGATAATAATGCAAGATTGCGCTTTCAAATAACGGTATACTATTATTGTACTTAATTGAAAGAGGGAAAAGATATATGACAAAAGCATTTCCAAAAAACTTCCTTTGGGGCGGAGCAATTGCTGCTAACCAAGCCGAAGGTGCTTATGACAAAGATGGTCGAGGACTTGTTGCAACTGATGTGACAACTGGTGGGTCAGTCAATGCGCCACGTTACATGACTTATATCGACAAAGATGGTAACCCTGGTAAAGCGCCAGCTATGGGACATAATGGTAAGATTCCTGAAGGGGCTAAATACGCCGTGCTCGATACAGAGCATTATCCAAACCATGTGGCTGTTGATTTTTATCACCGTTACAAAGAAGACATTAAGCTGTTTGCTGAAATGGGCTACTCTGTTTTTCGTTTGTCAATTTCTTGGGCTCGTATTTTCCCAAATGGTGTTGACAAAGAGCCTAATCAAGCAGGACTTGATTTCTACCGTTCTGTCTTTGAAGAATGCCGTAAATATAACATTGAACCTTTGGATTCAATTTGGCATTTTGATACGCCATTAGCACTTGAAGAAAATTATGGCGGTTGGAAAAATCGTAAGCTGATTGATTTTTATGTGCGTTATTGTGAGGTTATTTTTAACGAATACAAAGACTTGGTTAAATACTGGTTAACTTTCAATGAAATCAATAACACAACCATGTTCCTTGATATGTTTGGTTCAAAAGCTAGTGATGCAGATTATCAAGAAGGTTATCAAATTCTTCACCATCAATTTGTAGCATCAGCTAAAGCTGTTCAAATTGGTCATGCCATCAATCCTGATTTCATGATTGGAAATATGATTTGTGGTATTACATTTTATCCTGGCACATGTGATCCAGCAGATATCCTTGCTAATGAACACAAATGGCAATCAGGCATTTACTACTGTGGTGATGTGCAAGCAAAAGGAAAATACGGTACTTATGCCAAACGTCTTTGGAAAGAGCATAATGTTGAACTTCATATCACTGAAGAAGATCTTGAAGATTTGAAACGTGGTACGGTTGATATGTATACTTTCTCATATTATATGTCAAACAACGTGACGACCCACACAGGTGTCGAAGAAGTATCAGGAAACTTCTCAACAGGTGCTAAAAATCCTTATTTGACTTACTCTGACTGGGGTTGGGCACATGACCCAATGGGCTTGCAATATTACCTTGAAAAAATTTATGACCGCTACGCTATTCCATTGATGGTGGTTGAAAATGGTCTTGGTGCCTTTGATACGATTGAAGAAGACGGTTCTATCCACGATGATTATCGTATTGACTACCACCGTGCTCACATCAACGCTATGGCAGATGCGATTACAAATGGTGTGGACCTCATTGGCTACACAACTTGGGGTTGTATCGATATCGTTTCAGCTGGAACAGGTGAAATGCGTAAACGTTACGGTTTCATTTATGTGGATATGGACGATGCAGGCAACGGAACACTCAACCGTACACCAAAAGATAGCTTCTATTGGTACAAAGAGGTTCTGGCGACAAACGGACAAAAAGCCATTGAAGAGGCTGAAAATACAAGCAAAGAGTAGTGAGTCACTGCTCACCAATTAAGCTGGGACGACATGCCCAACTTTTTTTTTTTTTATTAGTCAATAAAAGTCAAGCATTTCATTTTTCGGGGATTTTACCAACCTTAAAAATATGTTGAAATAGTAACAAAATGAAAGCTTTTTAGGAGAAGTTTATGAAGACAAAAGGTCATGGAACGATCAAAAAATCAAAAGCTTATGGAGCTATCGGAACTCTTTTATTGTCAGGTATTTTGGTGACAGCTATGGGAACAACAGCTGTGCAAGCTGACGAAACGGTAGAAAACTCTTCTGCCACAGAAACTCTTGCTAGCACACCACAAGTCGCAACAGAATCTACTGCTGCCACTGCCACAGATTCAGAAGTCAGTATTGGGGACACAAAAACTTCTGAAACAGAAGCAAACAAGACGGTTATTTCTGACTCAGCAAAAAGCACAACTCCGGTTGAAGTAGAAAAGACTACAGAAACATCTTCAACCACAGAAAATACAGATGCTGAAGTTGTCAAACCAGCTGAATCTACTGTGCCAGAAAAGACAGAAACAGAAGCTGCTAGTGCGACAAGTGTGCCAGAAAAGACAGAAACAGAAGTTGCTGGTGTAACAACTGAGGCAACAAACGTAGTAGAAGAGAATGAAAACAATTCTACCGAGTCAACAGAAGCAGAAGAAGATTCTACAGAGCCTGCAAAAGAAATGGCAAGCACAGAGGCAACTTCTGAAGAAAGTTCTGCTGAAGAGTTGGTTGCATCAGAAACAGAAGCCAAAGTTATTTCTGAAGATGCTGAAGCTGCTGACCAATCAAAACATGGAGCCACAGGAGGCGGAACTGGAGTAACGGATGAGTGACCGACGTTTATCTAGGTAGCAACGGTTTCAACATCCAATACAACCAACCAATCGCTGATGGGGCTAAAATCATGTTTGCGGTTTGGTCAGACAAGAATGGCCAAGATGACTTGATTTGGTACACGGCCGACAGCCATGGTAAAACAACAGCTAAATACACGGGTTCTTACGGCAAATACCATATTCACACCTATCAAAACCTTAATGGTAAAATGACTGGACTGAATGGAACAAGCATCATTGTGCCTGAGCCAAGTGCCAAAGTGACAATTGCGAAAGCCAGCGAAACCAGTTACAAAGTAACGGTTTCAGATGTACCTGTCTACATTTCAAGCGTGCAATTGCCAACATGGACTCAAGCCAATGACCAAGATGATCTGATTTGGTACAAGACAACTAAGGATTCAAACACCACTTATTCGGCTATTATCAGTGTGGCTGAACACAATCTAGAAAGCGGTCGCTACAATGTTCACGTTTACGGAACGAGCGCGGTAACCAATGCTTTGACAGGTTTGGCTGGTACGCATTTTGAAGCGGATTACCATTTTGGTGACGTAGCGGTTGATGCCACATTAGCCAAAGACGGCATTGATTTGACTATGCCAAGTGATGTCAGCAAAGGGATGGCGGTTTACCACGCGGTTTGGTCTGCGGAAAATGATCAAGATGATATTGTTTGGTACAAGGCTGACCCTTCAGGTCATACTAAAGCCAACTACACTGGCTCTTACGGAACTTACCTCGTTCACACATATGGAGTTGTTCGCGGGCAAATGGTCGGTTTGAACGCCACTTCAGTCCTTGTGCCAAAACCAGAAGTTAAGGCTAATATTACCAAAGAAAGTGCGACGACTTACAAGGTAACCATCACTGATGTACCGATTTACATTGATGATCTCCAAGTACCAACTTGGACAGAGGCAAATGGTCAAGACGATCTTCAATGGTACAAGGCAGAAAAAGCAGCAGACGGTTCTTATTACGTTGTTTTCAGCGAAGCGACCCATAATCTAGAAGCGGGTACTTACAATGTCCACGTTTATGGCTATAACCACGTTAAAAAAGTACAAACAGGATTACTTGGCAAACGCTTTGAATCAGACTATCGTTTCGGTGATGTGCCATTAAGGCAGAATTAGCTCCAACAGGTATCTACATTACCATGCCAAGCGACGTCAGCTCCAACCTCAAAACTTACCACGCGGTTTGGTCAGCCAAAAACAATCAAGACGATATCAAATGGTACCAAGTGGCTAAAAATGGTCAATTAACAGCTAGCTACACAGGTGATTACGGTGCTTATTACATCCACACTTATGCCGTTGTCAAAGGGAAAATGACCTGCATCAGTGCAACCAGCATTGACGTGCCAAAACCAGATGTCAAAGTCAGTGTAACCCAAGCCAGCGATACTTCAGCTAAGGTTGTGGTA
>NZ_DEQF01000033.1:0-867 GCF_002360305.1 Streptococcus sp. UBA3373
CTTTCAAATCAAAATCTAGTAAGTTTTTACCAGCTTGAACCTTATCCCCTGCTTTGACAAAGGTTGTAAAGCCTTTACCATCAAGAAAAACCATATCCATACCTACGTGAATGAGCAATTCGACACTGCTTTCTGTGCGTAGGCCAACGGGCGTGTTCTGTTGGGAAGACAAGAGTGACTTCACCATCAACAGGCGATGATACGATACCGTCTGCTGGGTCAATGGCAATACCTTTACCCATCGCACCTGTCGCAAAAACTTCATCTGGCACATCTTCAAGTTTCACTACTTTCCCTGTCATTGGGCTAGCAATGATTTCTTGTTGGAATTCTTTCAAGTTATGGACTGGTTCAACCACAGCTTGTGTCTTTTCTTCTTTTGGTTAGCCGTAAAGGTATGATACTAGAACAAACATTTGGATAGTGAAGGCAAGAACAATGGTAATCACTGAAAGTCTAATCATAATCCACATATCAAACATATCACCCATTTCTGACTTAATATAAGCTGGATATTGGAAGATTCCAGATACTCTAGTGCTATAGCTATACACTTTGAAGAATATTTCCAAAGCACCGGCAATACCTAAAACGAAATATGAGATGAAGAACGATGTTTCATTGGAAGCGTCACACCAAAATTATCCGGTTCGGTTACACCAAAAACTGATGAAATGAAGGCTGGCGTTGAAATCGTGCGAACTTTTGGTTCTTTGGTTTTAAGAATAATCGCTTCAAGAACACCTGTTTGAGTGAAGTTTGGCAGACATGATCCAAAAGAATAGCAAGAATAACCATTTATAGTAATGTTCATGATAGCAAGTGAAACAAGAGCCTAGTGCAAACCAAACATAACCAATACTTGCC
>NZ_DEQF01000033.1:976-1104 GCF_002360305.1 Streptococcus sp. UBA3373
AATCGGACCAACCACTAGGAAGGTTAAAAGAGCAGTGACAATAATTGTCAAAAATGGTACCACAAAGAGTTTGACCAGATCAGGCCTGATGTTCTTAATGCCTTTTTCAATCATTGATGCCAACCAAA
>NZ_DEQF01000033.1:1122-1557 GCF_002360305.1 Streptococcus sp. UBA3373
GCTAAAATACTTGACATAACAGTTGATAGGTAAGCCCCTGATGATGACAATTCCAAATAAAACCATGTTAATTCATCACTAGTCCCTTCATTTCACAAAACAAAAGTCTTTTCAATCAAAAGAGGGGCAATAGCATCGCCCGTTTTTTCTGAAAACCAAGCCCCTTTCCCATAACAATGAGTTCTTCATCCTGGTCATTTTTCGCCAAAACCACATTGTTATTATAAACTTTGATAATGTTCATATCAGAAACAATCCTTTTTCTCCATTTATTGTATCAAAAATTACAAAGAAAGAAAAAAGAGCGCCATCATTTTACAAACTACATCAGTAAGGATCTTATTTTGCCGATATCTGGCTCATTGACCACAAGGAAAATGGTATCTCCAGCATTTAAGCGCGTGCTTCCTGACACAACTTCAGAATGTTGGTCAC
>NZ_DEQF01000033.1:1578-2421 GCF_002360305.1 Streptococcus sp. UBA3373
TTGCATAGTAATCAGCACATTTTTAGGAAGAACCAAATCTCTGACATACTTGCCAGCAATTTTATCTGAAACGGTCAAAGACACCAACGTTGGCTCAATGACTTCTCTATCCTCTAAAATCGGTAATTTAGCTAACAAAGCTTCGTAGATAGGTTCCCCTTTCATGACATCCATGACGATATAAGCCACAATGCTCACCACAGCAATTGGCATGAGTTGACGAAAATCACCAACCATTTCAGTCACCAACACCATGGCTGTCAGCGGAGCTTTGGAAATGGCTCCAAAATAACCTGACATTCCCATCACAAGAAATAAAACGAGGTAATTGTCCGCATAAAGTCCCAAGCCTTGACCAACCAGACCAAAACCAAAGCCTAAAATAGCACCCAAGGTTAAGACTGGTAAGAAAATACCACCTGGCAAGCCGCTAGAATAACTAAAAGTACTCCACACAAAGCGAATGACAAAATAAAGACAGACAGCGGTCAAGGTCAAGTGACTACTTGGCAAAGACGTGATTAAACCATTTCCCCCACCCAGCAATTGTGGGTAGAAATAACCGATAGGAATAATGAGAAAGACCGCAAAAACACTGTAAAAAGCACTTGGAATTGGAATGAATTTGGCTAAATAACGGTAGAACAAATCGCCATTTAGAGTGACTTTTTCATAAACATAACCCAAAACACCTAAGATAATTCCTAGCAATAAAATCAGCCAATAATAACGCAAGGGCAAGACAGGCAAGCGGTCTGACATATAAAGCACAGGCTTCAAGCCAAAGAAATTCATGGAAATAAAGTTAGCAGCTAGGCTGGCAACCAAGGCACTAATCCAAAT
>NZ_DEQF01000033.1:2436-2599 GCF_002360305.1 Streptococcus sp. UBA3373
CAGCGCGAAAATTGATGGTAAACTTCTTCTACAACAAACATCAATCCAGCCACGGGGGCATTGAAAGCAGCAGACAAACCAGCTGCCGCACCACTAGCAATCAAGACACGTTCTTCTAGACGCCCAGCCTTAAAATACCGCCCGATACCTTTTCCTGCCATAG
>NZ_DEQF01000033.1:2615-18756 GCF_002360305.1 Streptococcus sp. UBA3373
ACCAAGCTGAATACTAGGTCCTTCACGCCCAAGCAAAAATCCCATTGAAATGGCTAGTACACCTCCAAAGAATTTTTTCCAAAGAACAGACCACCAGTTAGGGTGCAACAAACCTTTCAATTCAGCTTCAACGTGTTGAACCCCTGAACCTTTAATATTGGGGTCAGATTGGATGAAAAAGCCAATAATAGTTACAACAACCAGACTTAATCCAAATAAGATCAGCAACAAACTAGGCTGCTGGTGGGACAATTCGTAAAGGTGTACCACTTTTTTCAAACTGAGCTCAATTAAAAGGCGAAAAACACTGGCAATAGTCCCTGCCACACAGCCAACCAATAAGCCCCGCCATACAAAACTAAGAATGGACGATAGCGAAAATTGATACTCCTTATGATAACGATCCATACTAAACTCCTTTTCATGAAACAGTGTTTTCATACTTTTCCAATAGATTTCATACGCTGCTATTATACCATAAAACTTCTGCGGTATTTCGAGGGAATCAAAAAAATTGAAGGGAAATCCCTTCAATCTGTCTGTTTACTTGCGGTACATTTTAAATTGTAAGTACAAGTCGTTGTAAATGCCTAGCCATTTTTGACCGAGGTTGTCATAAACTTGCAAGTGTGAAATGGTGTCTTCTGATGGATAGAAAGCCTTATCATTTTTCACACTGTCAGGCAAAAGAGCCTTCGCGGCATTATTAGGCGTCGAATAACCAATGTACTCCGCATTTTGAGCAGCATTTTCAGGTCTTAACATGAAGTTGATAAAGGCATAAGCTTCGTCAATGTGCTTGGCTGTCTTTGGAATGACAAGGTTATCAAACCATAAGTTCGAGCCTTCGCTTGGCAAGACATAATGCAGGTGTTCATTCGAATCAAGCATTTCACTGGCTTCCCCTGAGAAAGTCACCCCAATGGCGGCATCGCCATTAATCATGTAGCCCTTCATCTCATCTCCCACAATCGCCTTGACATTGGGTGTCAGCGCAGCTAATTTTTGCGAAGCTGCCTCCAATTCAGGCAATGATTTGGTGTTCAAGCTATAACCCAAAGCACCAAGTCCAATTCCCATCACCTCGCGCGCTCCATCAACCAGCATAATATCGTTAGCATATTCAGGATTCCAAAGGTCTGTCCAATGTTCAGGCGGATTATCTACCATGGTATCATTGTAAACAATCCCTAGCGTTCCCCAAAAATAGGGAATGGAATAATCGTTATTTTTGTCAAAACCAAGATTGAGAAATTCCTTGCCGATATTATCCAAGCCAACAATCTTTGATTTGTCCAGCTTGTTGAGCAGGTTTTCTTTTTTCAATTTGTCAATCATGTAATCAGAAGGCACGGCAATGTCATAAGTTGTTCCGCCCTGCTTGATTTTTGTGTACATGGATTCATTGGAATCAAAGGTTTCGTATTGGATTTCGATACCTGTTTCTTTGGTGAATTTGGTAATCAACTCAGGGTCAATGTAATCCCCCCAGTTATAGATAACCAGCTTGTCTGATTGACTGGTTGAGCTAGTACTTCTTTTCATGTAAATCGAAGCCCCAAACAAAACACCCGTAATCACGAGCACTCCCACGATAAACGAGTATAATCTACGCATCTTTTTCCTCCTTATCTTGAGAAATAAAGTAATACCCTATAACAAGCAAGATACTAAAGAGAAAGACGACGGTTGATAGGGCATTGATTTCCAGGGAAATCCCACGGCGAGCCCGTGAATAAATCTCAACAGAAAGGGTTGAAAAACCATTTCCTGTCACAAAGAACGTCACCGCAAAATCATCAAGGGAATACGTAAACGCCATGAAGAAACCTGAAATAATCGCAGGTGTCAAATAAGGCAACATGACTTCTCGCAACATTTGCCAAGGCGTTGCCCCCAAATCATAAGCGGCATTAATCATGTCTGCATTCATTTCCTGCAAGCGTGGCAAAACCATCAGCACCACGATGGGAATAGAAAAGGCGATATGGCTCAGTAAAACCGTCATAAAGCCAAGATTGAAATGCAAAAGACTAGCCAGACGGGTAAAGAGAATCAAAAAACTTGCCCCAATCATGACGTCTGGTGCCACCATCAAAATGTTATTCATTGATAACAAGGCTTGCTGGTGTTTGCGGCGGGCTTGGTAAATAAAAATCGCACCAAATGTTCCAATTGCTGTCGCCAAAATAGAACTGAGAAAGGCTAAGAAAAAGGTTTGCACGAGAATTAACATCAAGCGGCTATCTGCAAACATGGTGCGGTAATGCTCCAAGGTAAAGCCCGTAAACCCATTCATGTCCCCACCTTCATTAAAGGAATAAAAAATGAGGTAGGCAATCGGAATGTATAAGATAATAAAGACTAAAGTCAGATAAAGATTTGCAAATTTTTTCATTTTCTTCTCTCCTTAGTCACCCACATGGTCGCAATCATGGCGATAATTAAAATTACCCCAATGGTTGAACCCATGCCCCAGTTTTGAGTGGTCAAAAAGTGTTGTTCAATCGCAGTTCCTAGTGTAATCACTCGATTTCCCCCAATCAAGCGTGTCAGCATGAACAAGCTAAGACTCGGGATAAAGACTGATTGCACCCCACTTCGCACCCCATTTAAGGATAAAGGCAGCGTGACTTTTAAAAAGGTCTGCCATTCATTTGCCCCTAAGTCACGGCTAGCATGAATAAGGTTTTGGTCAATGTCGTCAAGAGCATTGAAAATAGGCAAAATCATAAAGGGAATTTCGATGTAAGAAGCGACGAAAATAAATGAAAAATCGGTAAACAAAATCTGTTTAGGACCAATACCAATAAAGGTTAAAAAGTTATTGACCCCACCTTGTTGCCCAAAAATCCCCATGAACGTATAGGCTTTCAGCAACAAATTAATCCATGTCGGTAAGACAACCAGCATCAAAAAGAGGTGCTTATGTTTCAAACGGGTTAAAAAATAGGCCGTTGGGTAAGAAATCACCAAAGTCACCAAAGTGATGATGGCAGCATACAAAATGGAATTAAAACTCATGCGCAGGTAAGTCCATGAGCTAAAAAAAGTTTCATAATTGGCTAGAGTGAAATGACCTTGGATGTCAAAAAAAGATTGCCAAAGAATCATAACCACAGGTGCAATGACAAAAAGCCCCAGCCAAAGTAAGTAGGTCACCGAGAAGAAACTAGTGTTTTTCTTCATTGCGTTCCTCCTCGATGGCATGAATCAAACCGTCTTCATGCTCTTCCACTTCAGCGTACTCTTCGATACGTGCGTCAAATTCTTCCTCAGTTTCATTCAGACGCATGATGTGGATGTCCTCTGGTGTGAAATCCAGTCCGATGACCTCTCCTTCAATCGCTTTGCGGGTTGAATGAATCATCCATTCATTGCCTAAATCGTCATGAGCGATGATTTCATAATGCACCCCACGAAAGAGTTGCGTATCCACTTTCACTTGCAATTTACCTTCTTCAGGCATGGTAATTTGCAAATCTTCAGGACGAATGACCACCTCAACAGGCTCGTTAGGACGCATACCACCGTCAACAGCTTCAAAGCGTTTGCCGTTGAATTCTACCAAGTAATCTTCAATCATGGTAGCTGGCAAAATATTAGACTCACCGATAAAGGTCGCAACGAAGTGGTTGATGGGCTCATCGTAAATATCAACTGGCGTTCCTGATTGAACAATTTCCCCCTCATTCATGACAAAAATCCAATCTGACATGGCAAGCGCTTCTTCTTGGTCGTGTGTCACAAAGACAAACGTGATACCCAATCGTTGCTGCAATTCACGCAGTTCGTATTGCATTTCCGTTCGCAATTTCAAATCAAGGGCAGACAGGGGTTCATCAAGTAAGACCACGCGTGGTTCGTTGATAATAGCGCGTGCAATCGCGACACGTTGGCGTTGCCCACCTGAGAGTTTTTGAATTTGACGTTTGCCAAATCCATCCAAACGCACCATTTTAAGAGCTTCTTCTACACGGCGCTCAATCTCTTTTTTGTCCACTTTTTTGAGTTTCAGCGGAAAAGCGACGTTTTCAAAAACAGTCATGTGTGGAAAAAGGGCATAATTTTGGAAAACGGTGTGCACATCACGCTTATTGATTGGGACATCGTTGATGCGCTGCCCGTCTAGGTAAACATCCCCTGTCGTGACATCCAGCAAACCAGCGATAATATTTAAAATCGTTGATTTACCAGAACCTGAAGCACCAAGAAGGGTGTAGAATTTCCCTTCTTCTAGCGTAAAGTTAATATCTTTTAAAACGACAGTGCCATTGTCTTCAAATACTTTTGATACATTTTTAAATTCAATAATTGGATTAGTCAATTCTCATAAATCCTCCTGAGGGCTTCTTTACTGTTTTTTTCACCAATAATACGAACTTCACGTTCCAAGCGAACACCAGATGTCTGCTCCACTTTGTCAATCACATAGGCAATGAGGTCCTCGTAATCCTGAGCAGTACCGTCAGCAACATTGACCATAAAGCCAGCGTGCTTTTTGCTGACTTCAACGCCACCGATACGATGTCCTTTTAGACCAGCTTCGCTAATCAATTGCCCTGCAAAATGACCGACGGGACGTTTGAAAACCGAACCGCATGACGGGTATTCCAACGGTTGCTTTAATTCACGCAAATGGGTCAAACGTTGCATTTCTTGTTCAATCAAGTGGAAATCCCCTGGTTTGAGAGCGAATTTTGCTGAAATCACCACCGCTCCGCTATCTTGCACCGCAGAATGACGGTAACCAAATGCCATATCACGCGCAGCGATAGTTTCAATCGAACCATCTTTATTGAGAACTTTGGCTGAAACCAAGATATGCGAAATCTCTCCGCCGTAAGCACCTGCATTCATGAAAACCGCACCACCAACGCTACCTGGAATACCGCAAGCAAATTCAAAACCTGTCAAACTGTGGAATTTAGCGATATGAGTCGTTTCAATTAGGTTGGCACCTGCTTCGGCTTCGATAACATAACCATTGACCGTCACGGTATTTAGCTTGTCAAACATAATCACAAAACCACGGATACCGCCATCTCTGACAATGATATTGCTGGCATTTCCAAGGACCATCCAAGGAATGTCATGCGCATTGGCATAAGCGACAATGCGTGACAATTCATAGCGGTTGCGCGGAAAGGCAAGGTAATCTGCTGGACCACCCACCTTGGTATAAGTGTATTTTTTCAAAGGTTCATTGACACGAATATCAATGCCTTCTAATTCATTTTCTAAAAAATCTAACATGTTTTTCCAATTCTAACTCTTTAATAACAAATAAGGCTGTTTGAGTTATCTGATTCTTATTTGCATGACTAAAAAACGGCATAAAGCCGATTTTCATTATAGCACAAAAACGGCTGTTTGACGATCATTTCCAAGGAACTTTTCGAACTTCTTGCGCCTCTAACTTTCCTAGATAAAAAACCAGATCTTTACCATCAAGCAAAAGGTTTGGCGCAATCTCAGCCAAGGGTACTAAAACAAAGGCACGCTCAGTCATATAAGGATGCGGAAGGGTCAATTCTTCCGTTTTTTGCTTTTCATTGCCATAGATAAGAATATCGATGTCAATGGTCCGAGGCCCCCAATGCTCATGCCGCACACGGTCAAGGTCCCTTTCAATGGTCTGACAAGCCTGCAAGAAGACTTGAGGCGATAAAGACGTGTCTAGTTCGCAACAGATATTCAAAAAATCGTCTTGATCTGTCTTCCCCCAAGCGGCTGTTTCGTAGAGTGAAGACACAGCCGTCACCCTTGTTTGCTCTAATTGTCTCAGAGCCTCCACCGCGGCAGATAAATAGGCTTCTCTATCACCAATATTACTGCCCAAACTCAAATACACACGGGTCATACACGTTTCCTCTCTAAAGCAATGCCCACGGCATCATAATGCCCATTGATAGGGGGATTATCTTTGAAAATCTCAATGGAAATGGCTTGAACCAAGGGAAATTGGTCAAAAATGTCTTGGCAAATAGCTCCCGCCAAACGCTCTAGCAAGGCATAACGCTTTTCTTCCACTTGTTTTTTGATAGCGTCAAAGACCAAACCATAATGCACCGTGTCTTCTAAAGCATCCGATTGCGATGCTTGTTGCAAATCAACTGACAAGGTACAATTCACACGAAAAATCTGACCCAAAACCTGTTCTTCAGCCAAGGCACCATGATAACCGTAAAAACGGCAGCCGTTTAAATAAATCTTATCCATATCACCACAAGAAAGCCACTTGTCTGCTTTCCTTGTCTGTCACTCCCTTCACACTAACTGGCTAATCACTCGAACCAAATCACGATTAAGGTCAACATTGTGAACACGAACCATTTGACAACCCTTGGCAATTGCCCACGCTGATAGCGCAGCCGTTCCCATATCACGCTCACTGGCCAAAGTCCCTCCGCCCAGCAAATAATCTACCGTGCGTTTTCGTGAAATACCAAAAAGAACAGGAAAGCCCAGCTGGCAAACCTTGTCCAAGCCCTTTAATAGTTCGACATTTTGCTGCTCATTTTTAGCAAAACCAAAACCTGGATCCAACCAAATACACTCCGCAGGAACGCCAGCTTCCAGAGCAGCTTGAGCACGCTGACTCAAAAAATCACAAACGTCTTGGGTAATGTCTTGATAGCTTTCCTCTTTTTGATTGTGCATCAGCATAATGGGCACCTTTTTTTCAGCTGCCAAAGCCAGCATATCTCCATCGTAAAGCCCAGCCCAAACGTCATTTAAAATATCAGCACCAGCTTCTAGAGCCGCACGCGCCGTCTGGGTTTTATAGGTATCGATGCTTACCAAAACGTCAAAACGTTCCTTGAGGGTTTTGATAACAGGGACCACGCGATGGATTTCTTCCTCAGCGTCTACAAAACTAGCTCCTGGACGAGTGGATTCGCCGCCGACATCAATCACTTGCGCCCCTGCTGCAATCATTTGCTCCGCTTGCTTGAGCGCCTTTTCAACCGTGATATAAGATCCGCCATCTGAAAACGAATCTGGAGTAACATTGAGCACTCCCATAATGCAAGCTTTTGCATCGAGCTCGTGTGTACCAATTTTCATCTTATCTCCCTTGTGTGATCACTTGCTACTATTTGCCCAAAATCAAAGACAAGATTTCATTTCGCTCATCTCGATTGTCTTTGAAAATCCCTTTAGCAACGGTTGTGACTGTTTTGCTGCCTGGTTTTTTAATGCCGCGCATGGTCATGCACATATGCTCTGCTTCTACCATGACAAATACCCCTTTTGGCTGCAAGGCTTCTTCCAGCGCCGTAGCCACTTGGTCTGTCAAACGTTCTTGCAATTGTGGGCGTTTGCTGGCAACCTCGACCGCACGCGCCAACTTGCTTAAACCAGTCACTCGGCCGTCACTCGGTAGATAAGCCACGTGAGCTTTTCCATAAAAAGGCACCAAATGGTGTTCACACATGGAATAAAAAGGAATATCTTTGACCAAGACAATCTCGTCGTGATTTTCTGAAAAAACGGCGGTAAACTGGTCTTTCGGGTCCTCATGCAAACCTGAGAACATTTCTTGGTACATTTTCGCAACACGCTTTGGTGTATCCAACAACCCCTCACGCTCTGGATTTTCACCCAAGGCCTCCAACAATTGATAAACGGCTGATTCAAGTTTTTCTTGCTTTGACATACTTATTCCAATCTTTTTTATTTCCTACTATTATATCACAAAATACAACAGTTTATTTTTATCATTTCCTAACTTTTCCGAAAATTTTCGGATAAATCTTACAAAAAACACCCTCCAGAAGGGTGTGCTAATTTTCAGACTATTTATCCAAAAGCAGGTGTTTTTGATGATTTATCTATAACCTAATTGACCTCTTTTGACAAAAGCACTGGGCGGACCTGTGAGATGAAGTAGAGTGACCCTGTTATGAGGTAAAAATCCTCTTGACTATCGAGATTGATTTGGGCAAGCCAATCTTGCCAGTGCGCCACTTTGCGGTACTGCTCAGGGTAACGCTCCAAGGCCAAGGCATTAGGGTACTCAAAAGTCGTTACCTCAACAGTTGCCACTTGGCTCAGCAGCTCCAGCATCGAATCCACTGGTTTGGTGTCAATAGCAGCAAATAAAATATGAATCGTCTTGTCTTTATAGGCTTCCATGACCTTAACCAGAGCCGCTACGCTTTCATTATTATGGGCGCCGTCAATCATGACATTTGGAAAGAGTAACTCGGTACGTCCGACCCAGTGAGTGGTTTCCAAGCCTTTTTTGATAATAGGATTAGTCACATTTGGGTATTGCTCTTGCAGTAAAAGCGCGGTGGTAATCGCAAGGCTAGCATTGCTCATTTGATGATAACCTGGCATAGCGAGGTGGATTTTGTCGATAGCCGCTAACCCACGGTAATCAAAAGCCTTATCGTGAACGTTGATAATAAAGTCCTTTTGGCATTCATAGGTGTGACTGTGACAAGCTGCCGCTTTTTCCATGAAAACCTTACGAACATCCTCACGCTCTGTTGCAAAAACAAAAGGCACTTTTTCTTTCAAGACACCAACTTTTTGCTCCGCAATAGCCGCGTAAGTCTGCCCTAAAATGGCTTGATGGTCCAAACCAATCGATGGGCAGACCACAGCCAAGGCCTTAAAAACATTGGTCGAATCGTAAAGTCCACCCATCCCTGCTTCAATAATGGCAATGTCAACAGGGTGTATATGCCCAAAATATTCAAACATTAAAACAGTAATGACTTCAAATTCTGTGGCAGGCTCCAAATCCGTTTCCAAGGGCAAACGCTCGACCACAGGACGCACCCGCTCAACCAACTCAAGAAAATCTGGCTGCGATATCATCTGTCCATTTAGGCTAATCCGTTCCCTAAAATCAAGGATATAAGGCGAGGTGAATGTTCCCACCTCATAGCTCGCTAACGAAAAGATATGCTGCAAATAACTTGTTACAGAGCCTTTGCCGTTAGTTCCCACCACATGCACGGCAGCTACTTTTTCTTGCGGATTGCCCAGCTCTTGCAACATCCAAGCCATACGCTCCAAACCAGGCTTAATGCCAAATCTCAATTTCCCATGAATCCACGCCAACGCTTCTTGATAATCCATTTCCCATCCCCCAGTTAAATGTTTTTCAGGTCTTTTTCGCGCTCTGAAATGAGTTGTTTTAACTCTTCCAAATCTTCCGCAGTCGCCATAGTTCTGATAAAACCACGAGCGTTAGAGCGGCGATTTAAATAATTGCGGTGTACTCTATTCTCGGGGCTCTTTTCAAGCCAACGCTTAATCGCCTCTGCTTGCCCCTCTTTCGTTGCGTAAGCTTTTCTTTTATTCTTTTCCAATTTCATCCGCCTTTCTATTAATTTTCCTTGCGAACCATTCAACAACAATCGTTGCTGCAATAGTGACTATCATTATAATTACAAAAATAACAACAAGTATTTTTATCGATCGTCTCCTTATGATATGATAGGAGCAGTGGGAAAGCCGTTTGACTTTCTTTGCTACCTATTTTGATTTAGCGCTTGCTTCTTGTCTTGGGAAATTTAAAAGGATTGCGCTTTTTGTGTTGCCTTATAATAGATGTAGCCATTATAACATACTGAGAGCCAAAAAAAGCCAGTGCTACTGGCTTTTTTGCATTCTTTTAGTTAACGACACCACCTTCAACTACTAAATCGTCTAGATTGGTGGTTTGGCCATAGACGGGTTCCAAGGTTTTTTGATAATCTTTGTGGAAGAATTGTTCATTGCCCAAAGATTTGATTTCATCATTTAACCAGTTGAGCAATTCAGTGTTGCCTTTTTGAACGGCAGGTGCGATGGTATCAATATCTCCTAAACTAGTGATACCGACTTGGTAGCCTTTATTTTCCAAAGCCCAAGCGAGCACTTCCGTATTGTCCGTTGATAAGGCATCTCCGCGACCGTCAAGAAGCGCTTGATAGGCTTCGCTGTATTGGTCGTATTTGAGCAATTTCACATCTGGATAATGTTCCTCAAAATAGGTTTCTGCCGTTGTCCCTTTGCCGACAATCAAGGTCTTACCTTTCAAATCATCCACTGACGAAATCAGGTTTTGACTAGGTGACACCACACCCAGCGCAACTTTCATGTAAGGCAAGGCAAAATCAACTTGTTTAGCACGTTCATCTGTCACCGTGAAATTAGCCAAAATCACATCCACTTTGGCAGACGTCAAGTATTCCACACGACTGGCTGGGTCCACTGCCACGTACTCGACATCCACACCCAAATCTTTGGCTAAACGATTGGCAAAATAAACATCGTAACCTTGATAAGCGCCCTTGTCATCTACATAACCAAACGGTTTTTTGTCGGAAAACACACCAATTCTAATCGTGCCACTTTTTTTAATCTCGTCTAAAGTTCTCGCCTTAGCCGTATTACCTGACGAACTGGCAGAAGATGCCGTTGAATCAGCATCGGAATTTGAGCAAGCTGCCAAACCAACAACAAACAAAGCCAGTAGGCCAATCACACCTAATAAACATTTTACATTTCTCATAGCAAACTCCTTTTTATAATCAATCAGTGACTGTTGAAAAATCAAAGACACTTAAAAATTCTTGGGCACGTTGGGTTTTGGGATGGTTGAAAAAGGCTTTAGCGTCACCTTCTTCTACAATCGCTCCCTTTTCCAAAAACAAGACACGATCTGCCACAGCTTTGGCAAACTGCAACTCATGGGTCACGATAATCATGGTGTATCCCTCACGCGCCAATTCGCCGACCAATTCCAAGACTTCCCGCACCATTTCAGGGTCTAGTGAGGCCGTCACCTCGTCAAGCAAGAGAACTTCAGGATGCAATAACAAACTTCTAACAATAGCCACACGTTGCTGCTGCCCGCCTGATAATTCATGTGGCAAGCTATTTTCCTTTCCTGCCAAACCCACTCGTTCCAGCAAAGCAAGGGCTTCTGCCTCGACTTCTTTGCGGGGCCGCTTTTGCACTCGGACAGGTGCCAAAATCACGTTTTTCAGCACTGTCAAATGCGGAAATAAGTCGTAGGATTGAAAGACCATGCCAATTTTTTGACGAACAGCTGGCAATTGTTTGGGGTGTTCTAAAATAGCTTCGCCGTTTAAACGTACCTGCCCTGATTGAATGGGTTCCATACCATTTAAGCAGCGCAGCAAGGTTGATTTGCCACACCCAGATGGTCCTAAAATCACCAAAACTTCCCCTTTCCCAACGGAAAAAGACAAGTGGTCAAGCACTGTTTGCTCGCCATAATCCTTCGTTATATCCTGAATGTCTAAAATTGCTGTCACTAGAGTCACTCCTTCCAACGCTTTTCTAAATAACCAGATAATCTTGAAATCGGGAAACAGACCGCGAAATACAAGAAAAAGATCAAGCCATAAACCCAAATGGCGGTGCTGGGAACCGTTAAACGATTGGCCTCAATAATCTGTTGCCCGACCTTGACCACTTCTACCGCCCCAATCAGCACGATCAAGGAAGTGGTTTTGATCATCCGCATCATCAAATTGACCGATTGGGGCAATAATCGCCGTAAGATTTGCGGGATAATCACATGAATGAGCAATTGTCCCTTGCTCAACCCCAAAACCAAACCACTCTCAAATTGGTGTTTGGGTAAGGAAAGTAGAGCACCCCTGACCAAATCGCCCATTTCAGCCGTTCCCCACATGGAAAAGACAATCACCGCCGCCACTTCACTGGATAAATTGATATTAAAAGTGCGTGCCAAACCAAAATAAACCAAAAACAAGAGAACTAACTGGGGCATGATGCGAATGAATTCCAAATACATGTGAGAAGCAATACGCACCACGCGAAAGCGAGAAATCAAAAGAAAACCAAAGAAAAACCCAAGCACAAGAGAAATTACAATAGAAATCAAGGCAATGTTAATCGTGACCAGCAAACCTTGAAGCAAACGCCATACATTATTCCCCTGAAAAAGTACGTGCAATCCCGAAACCTGCATGGTTCAACCTCCTTTCCAACCATTTGGCTGCTAAAGACAAGGGCAACAAAACCACCAAATAAGCCAGTACCAACATCAACAAAGCCTCGTCTGTCTTATAATACAAGCCAATCAAATCTTTAGTGACATACATCAAGTCAGCTAAAGCAACAATGGAGAAAACAGACGTTTCTTTGATTAAGAAAATGACATTGGCGACAAGTGAGGGGAATGCAACGGCCAACGATTGCGGAAAAATGACATAACTAAAATTCTGTAAAGGTGTTAATCCGATACTCAATCCCACTTCGTATTGCCTAGCAGAAACGGCTTCTAAGCCTGAACGGAAAGATTCTGCCATGTAAGACCCACCCAGAAAAATCAAGCCTACAATAGCACAGGTTTCAGGTTCAAGCATCACACCAATCTTTGGCAATCCAAAATACAAAAAATACAGTTGAATCAAAAGAGGCGTATTGCGTGACAATTCAACGTAAGCCTTGCAAATCGTATTCAAAATCGGAACGTGATAATAGCGTATAAGACTGATGACAAAGCCCAACGCAATAGCTCCCAAAATACCAAACAAAGCCAGCCGAACTGTTAACACCAAAGCTTCTTGGTATAGGGGAATATTTGCAACAATAAACGACCAATCTAACATAGCACCCCTCCAAATCGTATAAAAGTATTATAAAAGAATAAGACCTAATCGTGTACTCTAAATTTTTTATGGTTGGGTATAAGTCTTTTTTATGACAAAATACGCTATACGCCGCGTTTTTTAGACAAAACAAAAAAACACCCTAACCATTAGACAAGACGTCCAATCGTTAAGGTGTGTGTTTTAATATCACTTTGATTAAAATAATGGAATTATTCTATCACAAGCCCTTGAGGGTCAATGTTTAAAGCTGCAACTTCACCATCCAACTGAAGAGCTATTAAACACTCAAAAATGGCTGTTTCTTTATCTTTGGGCGCCAAGACCATGATAGTTGGCCCAGCTCCTGATAAATAAGTGGCATAGGCACCAAGTTCATGGGCCGCTGCTTTTATTGGCGCAAATTCCTTCACCAATTGTTGGCGGAAACGCTCATGGAAAAGGTCAGCTTCAATGGCCTTACCTGCCGTCACCAAATCACCTGTAAAAAGTGCCGCAAGTGCTACATTGGCAATGGAAGAAGCGGCTACGGCCTCTTTATAAGCAAATTCACTTGGCAAGACACGGCGGCTATCGCTGGTTTTCAATTCATAATTGGGAATGAAAGCAATCAGAGCCGTTTCAGGGAATTTGGCCACAACATGGCTAACCTTGCCATCAACGTACGATGACACCACCAATTGCCCAAAAATAGCTGGCGCAACATTATCAGGATGCCCTTCTTCTTTAGTAGCAATAGCCAACATCTCTTCTTTTGACAAATGCAATTGCCCCAATTCATTAGCCAAGGCAATCCCTGCCACAATAACCGATGACGATGACCCCAGACCTCTGGCCAAAGGAACATCAGACACCATTTTCACACGGTGCGGCCTTAATTCAGAGCACACACTCAAAGCCGTCGCAATCAAAAGATTGTTCTCATCGTTAGGAACACCGTCCAAGTCATGCAAGACCTCCCATTTCTCAGAAGGCTCTAAAACCTCAATAGTTAAATACTTGGATACCGCAATCCCCACCGAATCAAAACCTGGGCCCAAATTGGCCGAAGTCGCTGGTACAATAATTTTCATATAGTTTATTCCCCTAATACTTTCAATGTATTAAGCACTTGGAAATCGTCAATAGCTTCCAACTTAGCTGTAACAGATGCCAATTGGGTTTGGCTCATGGCGTGCGTGATAATGACCACACGTGCACGTGTGCCATTCGCTTTTTGTTGAAGTACTTGCTCAAATGAGATATCTTCCGCATTGAAAATTTCAGCTAAACGCAGTAATTGCCCCTTCTTATCAGGCGTGTTAATCGCAAAGTAATAATGGCTCTTCACATCTGCTGGGTCAGCCATCTTGGTTTCACGCTCAAATTCATTAAATGTTTTGCCAACATTACCGTCTTTGATACGACGTGCAATGCGAATAATATCAGCCGTAACAGAGGTTGCTGTTGGTTTTTGACCCGCACCAGGTCCATAGTACATCGACTCCCCGATACCGATAGATTCCACAAAAACAGCATTCATAACATCGTTGACACTAGCCAATGGGTGTGTTTTTGGCAAGAAGGTTGGTGACACTTCTGCGGACAAACCTGAAGCAACTTCACGGATATCACCCACCAATTTAATCACATAACCCAATTCTTGAGCCACTGCCACATCGTCAGGAGTGATGTTGGTAATGCCTTTATGAGCCACATCATCAAAATCAATGGTCATTCCAAAACCAAATTGACTTAAAATGACAGCTTTGTAAGCCGCGTCAATCCCTTCCACGTCATTTGTTGGGTCACTTTCAGCATATCCTAATTCTTGAGCTGTTTTAAGAGCATCCTCATAAGTCCAACCTTCATCCACCATTTTGGTCATCATGAAATTAGATGTTCCATTAAGCACGCCCAAAATACGTGTGATTTTATCTGAAGTCAATGAATTGGCAAGGGTACGCAAAATTGGAATTCCCCCAGCAACTGCTGCTTCATAATAAAAGGCAACTTCCTTGTCTTTTGCCAATTGAATCAACTCTTTCCCATGGGTCGCCACCAAATCTTTATTGGCTGTTACCACATGCTTGCCTGCCTCAAGGGCTCTTGTGATAAAGGTACGAGCTGGCTCAATGCGTCCCATCAATTCAACCACAATTGCAATGCTTTCATCGTTTAAAATATCATCAATATTTGTCACAAAATGATAATCGTGACCTGCTGCTCTTAAACGATTTTTTTCCTCGTCATCTCTCACCAAAACTTTAGCGATTTCAATGGTGTCATGAGCTGCCTCTACAATTTTTGAATGGTTTTCTTCCAGCAAAAACGGCACTCCGCTAGCAACCGTACCAAATCCAAGTAAAGCAATTTTTAATGACATCGTCTCCTCCTTCATTTGAGAAAAACTCTCTAAAATAAACACATTTCTTACATTATACCACAAAATTATTCAGAATTTACAGAAAAATAGCTTTCATTAAAAATAGCCGTCATTTTTCAGAAAAGCTTCCATTTTAAGCCAAAAAAATAGTAGAATAGAAGTAAACGAATGATTTGACAAGGAGATTTTATTACATTATGGAAAAACGAAGCCATCGCCACAGGCGCCAAAAGAAGAAACCAACTGTCCTTATTTGGTTTTTCTTAGCATTTGCTTGTGTTATCGCTGGAGTCGCCATCTTTTTTATAGCAAAACCTAACCACGCAACAAAACAAGCACAAGATGTCATAAAACAAGAAAGCACTATGATTGCTGTTAGCAGTACTTCTTCATCGACCACTACCCAAGAAAGCAGTGAAGTGGACTGGGTCAAGCAAGACACGGCCATCCATTTCCCGATTCTCATGTACCACGCCATCCACGTCATGGCGCCTGAAGAAAGTGCTAACGCCAACCTCATCGTTGACCCAACCACTTTTGAAAGCCACATTCAACGCCTGTCAAACGAAGGCTACTACTTCCTAACGCCTGAGGAAGTCCACAAGGTTTTAACTGAAAATGTACTTCCAAATGGCAATCAAAAAATTATCTGGCTAACTTTTGATGACAGCTTGTGGGATTTTTATGATAATGCCTACCCTATTTTACAAAAATACCAAGTCAAGGCAACCAATAATGTGATCACTAGTACAGTTGGTAGCCAAACCAATTTATCTCTTGATGAAATGCTTGAAATGAAGAACAACGGTATGTCTTTCCAAGACCACACAGTGACTCATCCTGATTTATTTGCCACAGACAGTTCTACGCAAACAACCGAAATGAAGGATTCCAAACAGTATCTAGACGATTCCTTGAATCAAGACACCATTGCTATCGCTTACCCTGCTGGACGTTATTCTGACACAACCTTACAAATTGCAGAAAATCTAGATTACAAACTTGGGGTAACCACCAACGAAGGACTCGCAAGCGCCGACAATGGACTGCTGTCACTCAACCGCATACGTATTCTACCAACAACTACTGCAGATAGCATAATGGCAACCATTAATTAACTAAAAGTACCCTATCCAAAGGGTGCTTTTACTGCTTATGATCT
>NZ_DEQF01000007.1:0-166 GCF_002360305.1 Streptococcus sp. UBA3373
AAAAACCACTGTGGGGAAAACAGTGGCCAAAAAGGGAAGGACATGATTTTTCAATCATGCCCAGGAGATTTATGAAAGGGGAATAATTCTAAAGAGACTATTCCCAGCGGTTTGGGAGAACCGCTATCTAGGATAGCTCTTATTATAGCGGGTAAACCTTAAAGAA
>NZ_DEQF01000007.1:302-656 GCF_002360305.1 Streptococcus sp. UBA3373
CAGATTTTAGCAGCCTTAAAGGGGCAAGATCGGAAAGAAAAGCAGGTGAGAGATCTCCAGTTATTGGAAGATTTGACCGCCTCTAAGGCTTATCAAGACGCTAAGGTTATTGCGACTTATTTAGCTTTTGATTTTGAATACGATACGCAATTGCTGATCCGTCAGGCTGAGAAAGATGGTAAATGTATTCTTGTGCCTAAGACTTATCCACAGGGACGCATGGTCTTTTGTCCTTATGAAAAAGAGTCGCTGGTGCAGACTTCTTTTGGTCTGTGGGAACCGCTAAGTAGTGATGAGGCTGTGGACAAGTCAGAGATTGATTTGATTCATGTTCCTGGTGTTGCCTTTAACCGT
>NZ_DEQF01000007.1:717-1487 GCF_002360305.1 Streptococcus sp. UBA3373
GGACAGACGGTCAGCACCATTTACCATTTTCAAGAACAGGATTTTCACGAAGATACTTATGACATTGCAGTGAGGGAGGTTTTTAGTCGATGAGGGATGCCTTACGAAAAAGCCCAGTAACCATGATATTATTGGCCATGACGACTCTTGTCTTTTTAGCCATGCAGGTACTTTATTTGGGAAATGCCAGCACTGGAACAGCTGTTTTTAATTTTGGGGGAATGTACGGAGCTTACGTTGCCTACGACCCTAGCCAATTATGGCGCTTGGTCACTCCGATTTTTGTTCACATTGGTTGGCAGCATTTTATTTTTAATGCATTGACACTTTATTTTGTTGGACAATTGGCCGAGCAGATTTGGGGACATCATAAATTTCTGGCTTTGTATGTCTTATCTGGGATTGCTGGAAACGTCTTTACCCTTTTCTTCACGCCAAATGTGATTGCAGCAGGGGCTTCGACGTCTTTATTTGGCGTTTTTGCCGCGACCATGGTTGTTGGCTATTTTGGTAAAGACCCTTTTTTAAAGGAAGTTGGGCGTAATTACCAAATCTTGATTGCCATTAACTTATTGTTTAATCTGTTTAGCCCAAGTATTGGTATTGTCGGACATATTGGTGGTATTGTCGGAGGACTCTTGTGTGCCGTCTTTTTACCAACGCAGGTTGATGAAAAGTTATTTCAACCGTGGCAACGCTGGCTAGCTCTAGCAGCCTATATTATTCTAAATGGTTTACTTGTCTTTTTAGCCTTGTAAGGCGCTAAAAAG
>NZ_DEQF01000007.1:1507-2874 GCF_002360305.1 Streptococcus sp. UBA3373
AAGCTAGTTTTTGCCCAGCCTCTGCTTTTTAGTCTTCTTTTGTTTGTTTAGGTGCTGTACCTTCTAATTCTTTCCCTAAATCAATCAAGTATTGTTTCATATTGTCTTTGACTTGAGGGTGTTGAAGGGCATATTCGATAGATGTTTTCATAAAACCAAATTTGTCACCGACATCGTAGCGGCTGCCATTGAATTGACGAGCGAAAACACGTTGTGTTTTGTTAAGCGTATCGATAGTATCTGTCAATTGAATTTCGTTACCAGCTCCAGGTTCTTGTGTTTCAAGGATATTGAAGATTTCTGGAGTAAGGAGGTAGCGACCGATAATCGCTAAATCACTTGGTGCGTCTTCAGGGGCTGGTTTTTCAACAAAAGTTTCCACACTGTAAAGTCCGTTGACACCTTCACCGTGAGGTGCAATAACACCGTAAGATGACACTTCATCATGAGGAACAGGCATCACAGCGATTGTTGAAGCGTGTGTTTGTTCGTAATCGTTGATGAGTTGTTTAGTCAATGGCACAGCTTTATCATCTGTGATATCCATCAAATCATCCCCGAGCATCACCACGAAAGGTTCGTTTCCAACGAATGCTTTGGCTTGAAGCACAGCATCTCCAAGTCCACGTGGGTGGCTTTGGCGGATGAAGTGCAAGTTGATTGCTGTGGTGTCGTTTACTAGTTTAAGAAGGTCTGTTTTTCCTTTTTGTTCTAGGTTGTACTCTAATTCAAAGTTTGAATCAAAGTGGTCTTCGATAGAACGTTTTTGTTTTCCAGTTACCACCAAAATATCTTCGATACCTGATTTCAAAGCTTCTTCAACGATAAATTGGATGGTTGGTTTGTCGACGATTGGTAACATTTCTTTGGCTAATGCTTTAGTAGCTGGCAAAAAACGTGTTCCAAGACCGGCAGCCGGAATGACAGCCTTTTTAACTTTTTTCATGTGAGAGTCTCCTTTTGTTTCAATTCAATGACTTATTAAAAATGTGAGTTTAGTGCCATTCGTCCTCTGAACGGAAGTCGCCAGACATCAAGGCAACGATACATTCTTTGACATCATAACCTTCGTAGATGACCTTGTAAATGGCACTGGTGATTGGCATATAGACATCTAGTTCTTTTGCCAATTCGTAAGCAACCTTGGTAGTCGATATCCCTTCGATAACCATTCCCATGTTTTTCTCGATATCAGCTAGTTTTTCGCCTTTTCCTAGGGCATTACCAGCGCGCCAGTTACGAGAATGAACAGAAGTTCCTGTTACGATGAGATCCCCCACACCAGAAAGTCCGATGTAGGTTAACGGGTTGGCACCCATTTTCACCCCTAAACGTGTGATTTCTGCTAGACCACGTGTGATAACAGC
>NZ_DEQF01000007.1:2964-4168 GCF_002360305.1 Streptococcus sp. UBA3373
GTTTCAACACCGATCACATCTGAATTGGTGTAAAGACGGAAATAGTTGTTGCTGAAGAGTTCTTGGACGTATTTGGCGGTTTCCATATTCTTAGAAGCAGCTGTAATCAAAGTGATGTCACGAACAATGGTTTCTTCGGCATGGCTTGGTCCAGAAACCACCACGATGTCAGAACGTAGTTCTTTTGGAATCTCTTCCTCAATAACAGTTGATAGGCGTTCGTGTGTTCCAGGCTCAAGGCCTTTTGACGCGTGCATCACGACGACTTTATGGTCAAGCACCTCAGCGACTTGTTTTGCAACAAGACGCATGACTTTTGTGGGGACGACAAATAAGACAGCATCCGCGTCTTTTAGGGCTTCAGATAAATCAAGCGTTGCCTTGATGTTTTCTGAGAGATGTTTGTCTTTGAAGTAACGTATATTAGTATGTTCCGTGTTGATTTCATTGATTTGTTCGAGAACATTTCCCCAGAGACAAACGTCATGCCCATTATCGTTTAATACTTGGGCGAGAGCGGTTCCCCACGAACCGGGTCCTAAGACAGCAATTTTTTGTCTTACCATTTTTTCTCCTCTCTTAAACGAGCCAGATTACAACCTCCATTATATCACAAGAAAACCTTGTTTGTCTTCATTATTTGTAACGTCTTTCGAAAAATGAGGGGGCTTAAGTCTTGTTTGGAAAGGTTATCCGTCTGTCATGTGCTGGGAGTTATGGTATAATGGAAGGACTTTTAGAAATGACGAGGAAAGGAAGACAATTGTGATTGATTTAGAAGAGATTTTATCTAAAATGAATCCCAATCAAAAAATCAACTATGACCGTGTCATGCAACAAATGACCAAACAATGGCTGAAAGAAGAGGTGCGACCTCGCATTCTTGTTCACGTTTGTTGTGCCCCGTGTTCGACATATACCTTGGAGTACTTGACGCAGTATGCAGATTTGACGGTTTATTTTGCCAATTCCAATATTCATCCTAAGGTGGAATACCATCGCAGGGCCTACGTTGTTCAGCAATTTGTGTCGGATTTTAACGAAAGAACGGGCAATCAGGTACAATTTATCGAGGCACCTTATGAGCCCTCAGAGTATTTCCAAAAGGTGCATGGTTTGGAAGAAGAGCCTGAGGGTGGCGACCGTTGCAAGGTTTGCTTTGATTACCGTTTGGATAAAACAGCTCAAATGGCTGTGGAGCTTG
>NZ_DEQF01000007.1:4273-6604 GCF_002360305.1 Streptococcus sp. UBA3373
TATTTGCCAAGTGATTTCAAAAAAAATAATGGCTACCGTCGTTCGGTTGAAATGTGCGATGAGTATGATATCTACCGTCAATGCTACTGTGGCTGTGTTTTTGCGGCGAAGCAACAAGGCATTGATTTTGCTCAAATAACTAAGGACGCCAAAGCTTTCATGGAAGGAAAAGACGCCGAGAAAAGCTTTCCCCACATTCGTTTTACCTATGAAGGCAAGGAAATTTAGAAAGGAATGATAACATGAGTAAAGTGAGAGGGTTTGAGTTGGTTTCGTCATTTACGAATAGCAACTTATTGCCAAAACGAGAAACAGCCTATGCGGCGGGTTATGATTTGAAAGCAGCCGTGACAACAGAAATTGCCCCAGGTGAAATCAAGTTGGTGCCAACAGGTGTCAAGGCTTATATGCAGGCAGGTGAAGTGCTTTACCTCTATGACCGTTCGTCAAATCCACGTAAAAAAGGCTTGGTTTTGATTAACTCTGTTGGGGTCATTGACGGGGATTATTATGGCAATCCTGCTAATGAAGGTCACATTTTTGCCCAAATGCAAAATATCACTGATGAACCTGTTGTGGTTGAAGCTGGCGAACGCATTGTTCAAGGGGTGTTCATGCCTTTCTTGGTTGCTGACGGTGATGAAGCAGACGGCGTGCGTACAGGTGGTTTTGGGTCAACTGGGAAATAAGTTAGTCGTGTCAAAAGAGAAGGAGGGTGTGCCTTATCGCTAAGAAAAAAACAACGTTTATTTGTCAGGAGTGTGGCTATCACTCTCCAAAATATTTGGGGCGTTGTCCCAACTGTGGTGCTTGGACCTCATTTGTCGAAGAGGTAGAAGTCCAAGAGGTTAAAAATGCGCGTGTCAGTTTGACGGGTGAAAAGAGTAAACCGACCAAGCTAAAAGACGTGAGCTCGATTCATTATGCTAGAACCAAGACGGAGATGGAGGAGTTTAACCGTGTGCTTGGTGGTGGTGTCGTGCCAGGAAGTTTGGTGCTGATTGGTGGGGACCCTGGTATCGGAAAATCAACGCTTCTGTTGCAGGTGTCTATTCAATTGGCTGATAAGGGCACTGTGCTCTACGTTTCTGGGGAAGAATCTGCCGAGCAGATTAAATTGCGTTCGGAGCGTTTGGGCGATAGTGACAATGCCTTTTACCTCTACGCCGAAACCAATATGCAGGCTATTCGCGCACAGATTGAGCAGATTCAGCCTGATTTCTTGGTGATTGATTCCATTCAAACCATCATGAGTCCTGATATTTCGGGGGTGCAAGGCTCGGTGTCGCAGGTGCGTGAAGTAACAGCAGAACTCATGCAATTGGCTAAGACCAACAACATTGCCACCTTTATCGTGGGCCATGTGACTAAGGAAGGACAGCTGGCCGGTCCTCGTATGTTGGAGCATATGGTGGATACGGTTTTGTATTTTGAAGGGGAACGTCACCATACTTTCCGTATTTTGCGGGCTGTGAAAAACCGTTTTGGTTCCACCAATGAAATCGGCATTTTTGAAATGCAGTCAGGCGGTCTGGTTGAGGTACTCAATCCAAGCCAAGTTTTCCTCGAGGAACGCTTGGACGGAGCGACTGGTTCGGCTATCGTGGTCACCATGGAAGGCAGCCGTCCCATTTTGGCGGAAGTGCAAGCCTTGGTTACACCGACTGTTTTTGGCAATGCCAAACGCACGACAACAGGGCTTGATTTTAACCGTGTGAGCTTGATTATGGCGGTGCTGGAAAAACGCTGTGGTCTGCTTTTGCAAAATCAAGATGCCTATCTTAAATCAGCTGGTGGCGTCAAGTTGGACGAGCCTGCTATTGATTTGGCGGTCGCGGTTGCGATTGCCTCAAGTTACAAGGAACAACCAACCAATCCTCAAGAAGCCTTTATCGGTGAGATTGGCTTGACGGGTGAAATTCGCCGTGTCACACGCATCGAGCAACGGATCAATGAAGCCGCAAAACTCGGATTTACCAAGGTTTACGCTCCTAAAAATTCCCTTTCAGGAATTGACATTCCAGACACTATCCAAGTCATCGGCGTGACAACGGTCGGTGATGTGCTCAAAAAAGTCTTTGCATAGTTTGAAAAGCCAAGGTAATCGTCTTGGATTTTTCGTTTATGTAAAGCGTTTTAGGCGACAAGAGGGGCGAAAAATGATAAGATGAGAAAAACTTTAGACGTCATCAGACCAAGGAGGAATTTGGATGTCTTATTTTGATAATTTTTTGAAAACCAATCAAGCCTATGCGGATTTGCATGAGACGGAGCATTTGCCACAAAAACCGAAAACTCAGGTTGCGATTGTGACCTGTATGGCTTCGCGTT
>NZ_DEQF01000032.1:0-8648 GCF_002360305.1 Streptococcus sp. UBA3373
TCTCTTTATGATAAAAAAAGAAATGGTCGTTTGGTAACTGAAAAAATCGAAGATTTGGAGATTATGGGTGAGAAGCATATCACGACAGGATATATTTATGTTGTTAAGTATGCTGGAAAAGATGAACGTTTCTTAAAAATGGAAAATCTTTATAAGATTGGCTACGCAAAAGATATTACAAAGAGATTATCGAATACTGAAAATGAATCAACGTATTTATACTCACCTGTAAAATTAGTTACAAGTTATGAAATTCAGAATATAGATGCCAGAAAAGTTGAAACTTACCTGCATCATGCTCTGGCTGATAAGCGTTTAGAGCTTTCTCTTATATCAGCATCAGGAAAAGAAATTACAGTCAATGAATGGTTTGCTGTCAGTTTGGACGAAGTATCAAAATTAGTTCAAGAAATGGTTGTTCAGCTTCAAATGGACAATTAACAAATCGATATTTTTAGTGTTTCTCATTATACCTAAGTATGCTATAATAGTAGAACTGTTAAAATCGTAGTTTAGGAGCACAACATGACTATCACTGGTATCGTTGCTGAGTTTAATCCTTTTCATAATGGACATTGTTATTTGCTGTCACAGGCTGAGGGTTTGAAGATTGTTGCCATGTCTGGGAATTTTGTGCAGCGTGGCGAGCCTGCGGTTGTGGACAAATGGACGCGCGCGGAAATGGCTCTGAAATGTGGTGCTGATTTGGTGGTTGAGCTGCCATTTTTGGTGGCTGTTCAGTCAGCGGACTACTTTGCGCAGGGTGCGGTGGACATTTTAGAGCGCCTTGGTGTGGATAACTTAGCATTTGGAACGGAAGAAAATCTGGATTATCAACACTTTTCACAGATTTATGCGGATAATCAACAGAAAATGGTGGATTACTTGCAAAATTTGCCAGATAATTTGTCTTATCCACAGAAAACGCAGAAAATGTGGGAGACATTTGCTGGTGTCAACTTCACAGGCAACACGCCAAATCATATTTTGGGGCTTTCTTATGCCAAAGCTTGCGTAGGAAAATCAATCAAGCTTAGCCCAATCATGCGTCAGGGAGCTGGTTATCACTCGCTTGAGACAGATGTCGCATTTGCTTCCGCGACAAATCTGCGTATCCACAGACAAGACAAGGATTTTGTGGATAAATTCATGCCGCAAGCTGACCTTTTCCTAGGCGCCCCTCAAGTGACTTGGGAGAATTATTTCCAATTGCTCAAGTACCAAATCGTGACAAATCCTGATTTGACAGGGGTTTTCCAGGTAAATGAAGAGTTAGCCAGCCGTATCCGCTCTGCTATTCGGAGCGTAGCGACTGTGGACGAATTGGTGGATAAAGTCGCCACAAAACGCTACACGAAGGCTCGAATCCGCCGCATTTTGGCTTATATCTTGGTCGGAGCTGTGGAAAAGCCATTGCCAGAAGCGGTACATGTGCTCGGATTTACCGAAAAAGGGCAAAAACACCTTAAAACGGTGAAAAAGTCTGTGGATATCGTCGCTCGAATCGGTGCCAAACCGTGGGATGCGGTGACGCAACAAGCTGACCAAGTCTATCAGCTTGGAAATCCACAACTTCAAGAACAAACTTGGGGAAAAGTGCCGATTAGAATCGAGAAATAAGCGCTTACAAAATAAATAAAAAGACTGAGCTTTTGTTGAGCTCAGTTTTCTCTTCTAATTTTCCATCCCCATTTTACACAGCCTTGTCAAAGTGCTATAATAAAAAGGATTACGAATTTAGCTTTTGCTAGTTCAGTAGTTTGATATTTGGCTATTTTGTAGCCAATCATTAATTAACTATGCTAAAACAAATAATAATCTTTACAAAGGAGAATACCCATGGGACGTAAGTGGGCCAATATTGTTGCCAAAAAAACTGCCAAAGATGGTGCTAACTCAAAAGTTTACGCTAAATTTGGTGTTGAAATCTATGTAGCTGCTAAAAAAGGTGAACCAGATCCAGAATCAAACTCAGCTTTGAAATTTGTACTTGAGCGTGCAAAACAAGCCCAAGTGCCAAAACACGTTATCGACCGCGCCATTGATAAAGCAAAAGGTAATACAGACGAAACCTTCGTTGAAGGACGTTACGAAGGCTTTGGACCAAATGGTTCAATGATTATCGTAGACACTTTGACAAGTAACGTTAACCGTACAGCTGCTAACCTCCGTTCAGCATTTGGTAAAAACGGTGGTAACATGGGAGCAGCAGGTTCTGTATCATACCTTTTTGACAAAAAAGGGGTTATCGTGTTTGACGGTGACGATGCCGATGCTGTTTTTGAACAATTGCTTGAAGCAGACGTTGACGTTGAGGATGTTGAAGCAGAGGATGGTGTGGTAACAGTTTACACAGCACCAACTGACCTTCACAAAGGTATCGAAGCTTTGCGTGCCAACGGTATTGACGAATTCAAAGTGACTGAGCTTGAAATGATTCCACAATCAGAAGTCACTCTTGATGGTGAAGACCTTGAAGTCTTTGAAAAACTAATTGACGTTCTTGAAGATGACGAGGACGTGCAAAAAGTTTACCACAACGTTGCTGATTTTTAATCTATACACCACAAACACCACAAAAGATAGTCAGTTCTTATTACTGACTGTCTTTTTCGTTTTGAGTGATAGCTTTCTTTTATCTGAGTGATAATAAAAATCTATTGGAAAAGCGTGGCGTTTTGGTCTAAAATAGGGTTATTGTAATGAGCGAATCTCAAATAAAGGAAGGAGAGGATGTTAAATGAAGCAAGTCATTGTTGGGATTACAGGAAATGAAAAAGAAATACCAGAGATGTCAGGCATTCGTTTTGATACGGTGTCGCGTTATTTATCTGAAGGCGTTACCGCTGCTGGTGGCGTTCCTGTTATCATTCCAGTTGGGAGCCCAGCTCTTGCTAAAGCTTACATTGATATGATTGATAAGCTGATTTTATCTGGCGGTCAAAATGTGACACCAGCATTTTACGGTGAAGAAAAGACTATCGACAGTGACGATTACTTTTTGGAACGTGATGAATTTGAATTGGCTTTGATTAAAGAAGCCTTGCGTCAAAGAAAACCTATTTTTGCGGTTTGCCGAGGCATGCAGCTGCTAAATGTAGCATTAGGCGGTACCTTGAATCAAAACATAGACAATCATTGGCAAGAAGACGTTGAAGGTACCTCACATGAAGTGTCAGTTGTTCCCAACAGTCGTGTGAGCCATTTGGTCAAATCAGGTGCTTGGATTAATTCCTTTCATCGCCAAAGCGTTAAAGAGTTGGCACCTGACTTGGTTGCGACGGCGCGTGATACACGTGATGGCACGATTGAAGCTTATGAAAGCAAGAAAGGTGCTCCCATTTTAGGCATTCAGTGGCATCCTGAGTTGTTGCTAGACAGAACGGAGAGCCGCAACTTATTTCATTATTTGGTTCAAATATTATAAGTACAAAGCTGATTAAGGCGGCTTTTTCTTATTTTTCTTGCAATCAAATCAATTGTTATCTAGCGAGAGTGGTGTTAAGATAAAAGCGTCTTAAAAAAGGAAAGGAAGTTATGGATATGACATTTTGGAAAAAAGCATTAGGTGTGACAAGTGTGGTTTTGGCCTCAAGCCTTGTTTTAGTGGCTTGCTCGTCACAATCATCCTCTAAAAAATCAAGCGGTAAAGAAGAAGTGGTCTTTGCGACTGTCGGAACAACGGCCCCATTCTCATATGAAGACAACGGAGAATTGACAGGATACGATATCGAAGTTGCCAAAGCGGTCTTTAAGGATTCTGACAAATACAAGGTCACTTTCAAGAAAACCGAGTGGGCATCTATTTTTACAGGGATTGACTCAGGCAAATACCAAATGGCTGGTAACAATATCAGCTACACTAAAGAACGTGCCAATAAGTACCTCTTCTCTTACCCTATCGGCTCAACCCCATCTGTTTTAGTTGTGCCAAATGATAGTAAAATCACCTCTTACGATGATATTGGTGGTCACTCAACCCAAGTGGTTCAAGGGACAACAACTGCTGCACAATTGGAAAAATACAACCAAGAACACAGTAACGACACCGTTGACATCAATTATACTAACGAAAACATTACTCAAATGTTGACTAACTTGAACGATGGCAAGTATGACTTCAAGATTTTTGACGCCCCAACAGTTAATACAGTTATCAAAAACCAACAATTAACAAACTTGAAGACCATTGATTTGAAATCAGATGACCAACCTTACATCTACTTCATTTTCGGTGATGACCAAAAAGACTTGCAAACTTACGTCAACAAACGTCTTAAAACCTTACAAGAAAATGGTACCTTGTCTAAATTGGCAGAACAATACCTTGGTGGTGACTACACTCCAAGTGCAGATGATTTGAAATTGCCAACCTCTCATTAAAATGTGGTTATAGTTTTAAACTATAAAGAATACTTGTTAATAACAATTTGAAACCTATATCCAAATAGGATACAATAAAATCACTTAGTAAATGAAAGAGGATATAGATATGAAATTGAAAAAGATATTTGGATTAGCAGGTGTGATTGCAGCATCAACAGTTTTATTGGCAGCTTGCGGAGGCAACTCAAAATCAGCATCAGATGACTCAACACTTAAAGTTGGAATCATGACATTGGATGATAGCACAGAACCTGTTTGGGATGAAATCACAGAATTGGCTGAAAAGAAAGGTGTTAAAATCAAATTGGTTGAGTTTACAGATTACAACCAACCAAACGAAGCCCTTCAAAATGGGGAAATTGATGTCAACGCCTTCCAACACAAATATTTCTTGAGTAACTGGAACAAAGAAAATGACGGCACTATCGTTGAAGTAGCTGATACCTTTCTTAGCCCAATCCGTTTGTTCTCAGGAACAAAAAATAACGGTGATGCTAAGTACACAGATGTTGTAGATATTCCAGATAAAGCGACTATCTCAGTGCCAAACGATGCGTCAAACGAAAGCCGTGCCCTTTACTTGCTTCAATCAGCTGGTTTGATTAAATTGGATGTTTCAGGTAATGAGTTGGCAACTATCAAAAACATTTCATCAAATCCAAAGAATTTGGATATCAAAGAAGTAGATGCTGCACAAACAGCTTCAACACTTAACTCAGTAGATGCGGCAGTTATCAACAACTCTTATGCCCAATCTGCAAATGTTAACTATGATACAACTCTTTACACAGAACCAATCGATGATAATTCAGACCAATGGATTAACGTGATTGCAGCCCAAAAAGATTGGAAGAAATCAGACAAGGCTGACGCCATTGAAACTTTGGTATCTGTTTATCAAACAGATGAAGTTGGTAAGGAAATCGAAAAAGCATCAAACGGTATCGATATTCCTGCTTGGAAAGGTGCTAAAACATCATCAACTTCTGAATCGTCATCATCAAATGAATGAGCCAAAAGATAAGAATCAGGTGTGTTCTTAACACACCGATTTTCTTTGTAGGCGGTATTTCTGAGTAAAATGTGAGCGTTGTGAAAGGTAGCAAAATGGTCGTAAACGAAAATGAGCAATTAGAAAAATTTTATCAAGATGAACTCACACAGTATTATTTTGAAGCGCTGGGGCGTTTGATTGCCAAAAAATCCATCTTCGCTCAACAGATTGGTTTGGCTGAGGTTGCGGGTGAGTTGGGGCAGTTGTTTACAGAAGCTGGTGCTGAGGTGACAATTGACGATATCTGTACGGCACCGCTGGTTTTGGCTCGATTTAAGAGTAGTCATCCTGAAGCTAAAACCATCATTTTTTACAATCATTATGATACGGTGCCTGCTGATGATGACCAACCGTGGACATCCAATCCATTTGAATTGACGGTTCGTGATGGGTATATGTACGGTCGCGGTGTGGATGATGACAAAGGACACATTACCGCGCGTTTGACTGCCGTTCAAAAGTACCGTCGTCAGCACGGTGATTTACCTGTCAATGTGATTTTTCTCATGGAAGGGGCAGAAGAATCGGCTTCTGTTGGTTTAGAAACCTACCTGGAAAAATATGCTGATGAATTGCGTGGTGCGGATTTGTTGGTTTGGGAACAAGGCATTTCAAATGCTAAAGGACAAATCGAGATTTCAGGTGGAACCAAGGGCATTGTGACCTTTGATATGGTCGTGGATTCAGCGAAAATTGATATTCATTCGAAATTTGGTGCGGTGATTGATACAGCAACGTGGTACTTGCTCAAGGCGATTACATCCTTACGAGATGATGAGGGACGCTTGCTAGTGGATGGCATTTACGACCAGGTGACACCGCCAAATGAACGAGAGTGGCAATTGGCTTTGGAGCACGCTAATTTAGACCCTGAGCGTTTGCAGGACTTGTATGGATTGACCTTGCCGCTATTGACCAAAGATACAGAATCATTAGTGAAAACCGTCTTTTTTGAGCCTGCTATTACCATTGAAGGCATAACGTCAGGCTATCAAGGGCAAGGGGTTAAAACGATTTTACCATCAAAAGCAAGATCTAAGATGGAAGTTCGCTTGGTACCTGGCTTGGATCCAAAAGAAACCCTTGCTCACATTAGAAAGCATTTGGACAAACACGGTTTTGAACAAGTGGAATTGATTTACACCTTGGGTGAAAAGGCTTATCGTAGCGATATGTCAGACCCTGCTATTTTAAATGTCATCGAGATTGCCAAGGCATTTTCACCAAATGGAGTATCTGTCTTGCCAACCACTGCGGGAACAGGCCCAATGCACCAAATCTTTGAAGCCTTGGAAGTTCCAATTGCGGCATTTGGAATTGGTAATCCAAATAGTAGCGACCATGCTGGCGATGAAAATGTAAAATTAGCTGATTACTACACCCACATTGAGATGATTGAGGAGTTAATTAAGAGTTATGACAAAACCCATTATTAAACTAGAAAATATTGACATTACCTTTTATCAGAAAAGACGCACCATTGAAGCGGTGAAAGACGTTTCTATCACGATTAACAAGGGCAATATCTATGGTATCGTTGGGTATTCAGGTGCAGGAAAATCGACTTTAGTGCGTACGATTAACCTGCTACAACCACCAACGTCTGGTACAATTACCATTGGAGATGATGTGACCTTTTCAGATGGTCAGGTGCAGTTAAAAGGAGCTAAATTACGCCAAAAACGCCAAAAAATTGGAATGATTTTCCAACATTTCAATTTGATGGCTCAAAAAACGGCGCGTCAAAATGTGGCTTTTGCCCTTAGACATTCATCTTTGTCTAAAGAAGAAAAAGACAAAAAAGTGTCGGAATTGTTAGAGTTGGTCGGCTTGTCAGAGCGTGCAGAGAATTACCCGTCACAATTATCGGGTGGTCAAAAACAGCGTGTGGCGATTGCGCGTGCCTTGGCAAATGACCCTGAAATCTTGATTTCAGACGAATCAACCTCGGCCTTAGACCCTAAAACCACCAAGCAAATTTTGACCTTGTTGCAAGATTTGAACCAAAAATTGGGCTTGACGGTTGTGATGATTACGCACGAAATGCAAATTGTGAAAGACATTTGCCACCGTGTTGCTGTGATGCAAAATGGGCATTTGATTGAAGAGGGTTCTGTTTTGGACATTTTTACTAGTCCAAAAGAAGCCTTGACCCAAGAATTTATCAAAACGGCTACGGGCATTGATGAAGCTTTGGTGAAAATCGAAAAACAAGACTTCATCCAAACCTTGCCAACAAATGATTTATTGGTGCAATTAAAATACTCAGGAAGGTCAACTGATGAGCCTATCCTTAATCAAATTTACAAAGAGTTTGAAGTAACGGCAAATATCCTTTATGGGAATATCGAAATCTTGGCGGATACTCCAGTGGGTGAGATGATTGTGGTCTTATCAGGTGAGCCTGATGCCCTTATGGGAGCCCAAAAAGCGATTGTAAAAGCTGGAATTGATTTGACTGTTTTGAAACGAGGTGCTTAAATGACAGAATGGATTGAAACCTATTTACCAAATGTTTACCGCATTGGCTGGGAGGGAACGAATTCTTGGCCAGACGCGATTTACGCGACCCTTTACATGACAAGTATTTCTTTTGTCGTGGGTGGGCTTTTAGGATTGATTGTTGGCTTGTTTTTGGTGTTAACAGGACCCAATGGGGTCATCGAAAACAAGGTGGCATTTCAAATTCTAGATAAAATCACATCTGTTTTCCGTGCCATTCCGTTCATTATTTTGCTAGCGATTATTGCCCCAGTGACTTACTGGATTGTAGGGACAAACCTTGGTATGACAGCTGCTTTAGTACCTCTATCAGCAGCGACCTTTCCTTTCTTTGCTCGTCAGGTACAGGTGGTCTTGGCTGAACTTGACCAAGGGGTGATTGAAGCTGCTCAGGCCTCAGGAGCAACTCTTTGGGATATTATTAAGGTTTACCTAAGCGAAGGGTTGCCAGACCTTATTCGCGTGTCAACAGTGACCTTGATTTCACTTGTCGGAGAAACGGCTATGGCTGGTGCTATCGGTGCTGGAGGACTTGGTTACATTGCCATTTACTATGGTTACAACCGTTCAAATACCGATGTGACCTTGGTGGCAACCTTACTCATTCTTATTTTGATTTTCTTGATTCAATTTATCGGAGATTTCCTGACCAATAAATTAAGCCACAAATAAAAAGAAGGTGCTTGTGAACTGCACCCCAAAAGTT
>NZ_DEQF01000049.1:0-24406 GCF_002360305.1 Streptococcus sp. UBA3373
AATTTAACTAGCACCACGGGTATTTTATTATTTTTATCTTTGTTTTTTCAATCTATCTTTGGATTTCAGAAACCGATTAAAAGGAGAATGCAAATGATTAACGTTTTATCAAAACAGGAATTGCTACACTTACTAACCAACAACTCACGTTATCAAATTGCTAAAGCGACTGACATTTCAGAGCGAACTCTCGCAAATTACGTAAACGGCATTACTGATATCGGACGCATGTCTTACGACAACGCTATTAAGCTAACGCAATACGCCAAGGAAAATAACCTCGACTAAAACAACCGCACTCATCATGAGCGCGGTTTTAATATCCTAAAAGCCTGTTAGGCTTGATAAACAACTTTACCATCACAAATCGTGTATTTGACCACACCTTTTAAGGTTTCACCGATAAATGGCGAATTAGATGCTTTTGAAGCAAATTGGTCAGACACCACGCGGTCTTCCTTATCCGCGAAAATCACAATGTCCGCTGGCCCATTTTCTGCCAAATAACCCGCATCAAAGTCATAAAGCGATGATGGATTGATGGTCATTTTAGCCAACAATTCTGACAAGGTCAAATCACCTGTTTCCACCAAGTTGGTCAAGCCCAGTGACAATGACGTTTCTAGCCCTGTCATTCCTGATGGGGCTTTTGTGATATCATCCACGTTCTTTTCATCTGCGTGGTGAGGGGCATGGTCTGTCGCAATCACAGAAATCACGCCAGATTTCAAGCCTTCAATCACGCCTAAACGGTCTTTTTCCGTACGAAGAGGAGGATTCATCTTAGCATCTGCCCCTTTAATCAATAGCAAATCTTCTGTTTTTGAGAAATGTTGCGGTGCTGCTTCTGCTGTGATATGAGCCCCTAATTGTTGGGCAAACTCAACCACTTTCACTGATTCCGCTTTTGATAAATGTTGGATGTGCAAGTGAACGCCGCGGTCATAAGCAATCATAACATCACGCGCAATCATGCTGTATTCTGCCACACCTGTTGCCCCACAAAAATGGAATTTGTCTTGGGCAATGTGTTCGTTAAAACCAAGAATGCCATTCAATTTAGGGTCCTCTTCATGCACGGCAAGGAAAGTATTATTAGCCTTAGCCAAGTCAAGAGCCTCTTTCAAGACCTTGCTGCTTTGAAGGGGAATACCGTCATCAGAAAAACTGAGGGCCCCATTTTCAAGCAAAGCCTTGAAGTCCGTCAAATGTTGACCATCAAAATTTTTGGTAATTGTGGCATTGGTATAGACGTGAATGTCCTCTTTTGCCGCGCTGGCCAAAACCTCTTTCAAGGTTGCCACATCTGAAATAGTGGGATTGGTATTTGCCATCATGACAACTGAGGTAAAGCCACCCGCAGCAGCCGCAAGAGCACCTGTGTGAATGTCTTCCTTGTGTGTTTGACCAGGTTCACGGAAATGCACGTGAATATCCACCAAACCAGGCGCTACAACGAGCCCAGTTGCATCAATCACCTCGGCACCATTTTCCTCAATAAATTCAGCGATTTTCACCACTTTTTTGCCATCAACAAGGACATCTGCAACCTGATCAAATCCAGATTGAGGGTCAACAACACGACCATTTTTAATCAATAACATAGTAAACTCCTATCATTTTAACCAGTCAATAGGTTCAAGACCGTCTTGAGTTAAGTAAGCATTTGTTCGTGAAAAGGGATGGCTACCAAAGAAACCTCGATAAGCCGACAAGGGACTTGGATGCGCACTTTCAATGACATGATGAATGGGATTGGTCACCAAAGCTTTTTTCTTGCGAGCATAACCACCCCACAAGATAAAGACAACTGGGGTTTCTTTTTCATTTACCACCTTGATAATGGCGTCTGTAAAAGGCTCCCAAATTTGTCCAGCGTGTCCATTGGCACGCCCTGCTGGCACGGTCAAACAAGCATTTAAAAGAAGAACACCTCGCTCAGCCCAAGAAGTCAAATCATGGTGGTCCCGCTGTCCCACATCATCAGCTAATTCTTTGAGAATATTTTGCAATGACGGAGGAGCTGGAATGTCCTCAGGAACGGAAAAAGATAAGCCCTGAGCTTGATTGGGACCATGATAAGGATCTTGCCCAATAATGACCACCTTCACCGCCTCCAAAGGCGTGGTCTGAATGGCATTGAACACTTTCTCGCGCGGTGGATAAACCACTCCAGCTTGATAGACCTCATCCATAAAATGATTGATTCTAGCAAAATAATGCTCTGGCAATTCCTTTTTGATTAAGTCATGCCATTTTGAATGCTGCATAGCGACTCCCTTAACATCTTCCCACAAGTTCAATATCAGCTTTTGCCAAGACATGACCCGCCATTTCACGACGGAGGTTATTTAAGTAAAAGCCGTCTTTCACAGGCAATTCACAATCCAAGGCATAAACCGTCAAGGTATAGAGATGGTCTTCATCTGGCGGACAAGGTCCTGTGTACCCTTCATCAATGCTAGTATAAGCTCCCCTAAAGAAAGGACTTGCCAAACTATTTTTGCCATGCACGTGGTTTTCATCCACGCGAGCAAAATCCTCTAAAATAAGGGCATTACTTGCAGGCACATTAGCCACTACCCAATGGATAAAGGTAAACCCGCAAACAGGGATTGAATCATAATCCACAAAAGTCCAAGCAAAGGTTTTGGTGTTTTCAGGTACCTCTTCAATGATAAAAGGAAAAGACACAACAGGCTTTTCAGCCACCTTAACGTCAGAAGCCTTCGTATAAAGGTCTGGCAAAATCTGATCATCAAACGGACATGAAATTTTCATCTGCTACTCCTCTCATTCTTCCAATCAACAAAGCTAGCCACCAAGACCAGTCTTAGTGGCTAAATACCAACTTAGTCACGCCAAGTTTCTTGATTTTCTTTAAATTTGTGCAATAAGTCAAGGTCTTCTTCAGAGATATAGCCTTGTACTTTTGCCACTTTGATCAATTCGGTGTAGTTTGACAAGGTTACCAATTTCACACCAGCTTTGGCAAAGTTTTCAGCAGCTTTTGGCAATTCATAAGTGAAAATAGCCACAACACCAATGACATCTGCCCCTTCGCGTTCAGCTGCAGCCACAGCGTCTAAAACAGAACCACCTGTTGAGATAAGGTCTTCAACGACAACCATTTTTTGACCTTTTGTCACGCGACCTTCGATTTGATTACCAGCTCCATGATCTTTTGGTTTGCTACGGATATAAGCAAAAGGAAGATCCATTTTATCAGCGATGATAGCTCCGTGTGGAATACCTGCTGTCGCTGTTCCCGCGATGACTTCCACTTCTGGAAATGCTTCTTTGATTTTTTCTACAAATCCATTTTCAATCAACGTACGTGTTTCAGGATAAGCCAAAGTCACACGGTTATCCGTGTAAATCGGTGATTTAATCCCAGATGCCCAAGTAAATGGATCATTTGGTTTCAAGTAAACAGCTTGAATATCCAGTAAATCTGATGCAATTTGTGATGCTAAAGTCATAATATTCCTCTTTTCTATCTTGGTATTTCAATATAGTATTCTAATACTAAGCGTTCCATTCATCGTAAATAGCCTTGTAGGCCGCAACTGGGTCTGGCGCTTGCGTAATAGGGCGTCCCACCACGATATAGCTTGATCCAATCGCGTTTGCTTGGCTTGGTGTCATGACACGTTTTTGGTCACCAACCGCAGCACCTGCTGGGCGAATACCTGGCGTCAAACAAACAAAATCATCAGACGTTGCTTCTTTAATGACCGCCACTTCACGAGCCGAACAAACCACACCATCAAGCCCAGCTTCAGCTGTTTTCTTGGCATAATGCACAACAGACTCTACCAAGCTGGTTTGGATATTTTGGTCAGCTTTCATTTGCTCATCAGATGTTGACGTTAATTGGGTAACTGCAATGAGTTTTGGACCGTCTCCCAGTCCTTCGCGAGCAGCTTTCATCATTTCAACACCACCAGCAGCGTGAACATTGGTCATGTCAACACCCAATTCTGCCAGCACACGCATGGCTGATTTGACAGTATTCGGAATGTCATGCAATTTCAAATCTAGAAAAACAGAGTGCCCAAGTGATTTGACATAGCGGACAATCTCAGGCCCAACGGCATAGTATAATTCCATACCAATCTTGACATATAATGTTTCATCCTCAGGAAACAAGGCTAAAAAGGCTTTGACTTCCTCAAATGATGGAAAATCAAGGGCAATAACGGGACGACTTTCGTGCATACTTTCTCCTTTTCTACAAAGAAAACCTCGCCAGGGCGAGGTCACACAAAAAGTAGGGTAGCGTACACCCATCTATCTTCTTTCGTTAGCAACCTTTCTCGCCTCTCTGGACTCAATTAAAGGTTATTCAGTTGTTATTATTATAGCTTTTTTTGCTAATAAAGTCAAAATCTTAGTGGGAACGCAGACTAGCTTTAACTTCACGGCGTAAGGTTTCCAAATCCGTAATGCCATACTGGTCCATGACCTCTGGCAAACGCTCAATGATATTTAGACACGCATAGGGGTCAGTAAAATTAGCCGTACCAACGCCAATAGCTGATGCGCCTGCAATCATCATCTCAATCGCTGCTTCGGCAGAATCCACACCACCCATACCAATAATTGGCAAATCAGTGCTTTGAGCTACTTGGCGAATGAGTTTTAAAGCAACTGGGAAAACAGCTGGACCACTCATCCCACCTGTGCCATTGGCAATGATAGGCTGACGGCTTTGCAAATCAAAACGCATACCAACCAAGGTATTAATCATGGTAAAGCCTGTGGCACCTGCTTCTTCGACCGCCTTAGCCACAGTGGTAATATCCGCCACACTTGGGGTCAATTTGACATAGACAGGCACTTCTGAATGCTCAACACTTGCCTTAACCGCAGCATAAGCCAATTCTGGCACCTGACCAATCAACAAACCATGATTGCCGTGGTCAACATTAGGGCAAGAAATATTCAACTCAATTGCTTTGACATTTGGTGCTTTTGAGATCTTTTCAGACACATAGGCGTATTCATCATTTGAAAAGCCTGCCACATTGGCAATAATCGGCAAGGTTGGGAAATTCTCTGCCAACCAAGGTAATTTTTCTGCTAACACAACGTCCACACCTGGATTTTGTAAACCAATTGCATTGAGCATTCCAGATGGGGTTTCTGCCACACGTGGGGTGGGATTACCAAAACGTGCTTCTTTTGTGGTTGCCTTAATCATAATTGAACCAAGCTTATCTAAGTCGTAATATTTGGCGTATTCTTGACCAAAGCCAAAACAACCCGAAGCTGGAATAATAGGATTTTTCAAATCAAGCCCTGGAAGACTTACAGCTAAACGATTTTCTGACATTAGCATCCTCCTTACAAGATAATATTTCCCGTCTCAAAGACAGGACCATCTTCACACACACGCTTATTAGCAGCATCTTGTGCATTTTTTAGATGAACTACACAAGCATAGCAAGCTCCCATGCCACAAGCCATCCGAGCTTCCATTGACAAGTAGGCGTGGGGATGATTTTCAAAGGTTTTATCGACATATTTCAACATACCTGGAGCCCCACAAGAGTAGATAGCATCAAAGTTTTGCGTTTGGAGCAACTCATCCACAATTGTTGACACATAACCCTTTGTACCGTATGAACCATCATCAGTTGTCACATAAACCTTGCCATAGGCTGCCAGTTCTTCTTCCAAAATCACTGCGTCTTTATTGGCAAATCCAATAACAGAAATCACCTCAACCCCTTTAGCAGCAAGTTGTTTTGCCGTTTCCACCAAAGGTGGCACACCAATTCCACCACCAATCAATAAAGCTTTTTGACCAGCAGATACCACAGAAAGATCAAAGCCATTACCTTGAGGTCCCATGGTATCCACCACATCACCAGCTTTTAACTGAGATAAAATAGCCGTCCCCGCACGTTCTACACGATAAACAATCGTCACTTCTTTTTTGGCCTTATTAATCTGACAAATAGAAATGGGACGACGCAACAATTTACTTGAGTCTGGCACACGCAGATGGAGAAATTGTCCAGGAGCCATGTCCAAAACCATCTCTCCTGATAAGGTCATCTTAAAAATACGCGGAGCAATCTCGTCCTGATGGGTAATCCGTAAATCTTCTTTCAAAACAGCTGTTCTTTCTTTACAACTTGGAGCCATAACTCTTCCTTTCCTGACAAAAAACCTTGCCCAAAACAGGCAAGGTTACAGCAAATAAGCAGAAAATTCCAACGCACTTCTCCACTTATCATTATCCATTTTTGCAGTCACCTTGCAAGTCTCTCTGGACTCAATTAAAGGTTTTTAAATTTTGCTCATTATAACGTAAATTGCTTAACTTGTCAAATCTCAGTAAGCACGATAGTACAACAAATGCAAATCTGAACGTCCCGCATAAGAACTCAATTCTTCCAACAAACTTTCAAAACGGCTGTCTTTGACGAGTTTATTTTGCCCATAAATCAAGAGGTATAAAGGCACTGTTGTTTGACTTACAACATGACCAGCTTCATCTACTTTCTCTTCACCACGGACTTCCAGCTGTTCTAAAACGTTTTCTACAATAACGAGAGCATCGGAAATACTGTCATAAGCTCCTTGAAAGCGATCAAAAACATTGTAAGAAGCAATTTCGTCCTTGAGGTCTTCTTGAGCATCCACCACATAAACCAAACCTTTATTGTCAAAGAGGTAATGCCTGATTTTCTTAATGACATCATCTGAATTAGCCTCTAAAAGCTCTGTTGGTCGAATAACTGGAATTTCTTCGGTAAGACGTTCTTCTTTGGGAACCATAGCATCAATCTTAGCCAAAAGCTCTGCCTTTTTCGTTTCCTTCACACGTTCCTTAAACAAATGTACAGGGTCAAGAAGAACAGGATAATCTGACTCCTCTTTAATGGCTAGATTAGTCACCCTAAGCGACGTAAAAACATCAATCAAAACACCAAAAACACGAGGACGATTATTCCCAATAATTGCTTGAAAAACAGATTTTGACTCACAATTGTCTAACACATAATCAATCCCTTGCACCCAATTACCAACGATATTTAGGGATTGATTCATCAATCGAAAGGAATCTTCCTCATACCAAAACGTTGAGCGAATCAGTTTTTCTTGTTGGGACAAGGCATCAACCGCTGCCAAAATCTCTCCCAACTCCTCATGAATCACCGAAGGGGAAAAAGAACCCCCCAACAAAGAGGGAGTCTTTTCAACCAAAACGATTTCATCTCGAAACAATGTCAAATAATGAATGCTCACCAATAACTTGTGAATCAATAATTGGTGATTATTTAAACTCGTATTTTCCACCACGCGCACGTACCTTTTATATTACATTTTCGTTACACTAACTACCTACTAATATATCACACAAGCCCTAAAATCGCAAAATAAAATGGGAAAGAAATTAACCAACTATAAAACCAATTGCTGATTATAACAACAAATTAGTTTTTAAAAGTTTCTAAAGTCAAAAAACATTTCGCTTGCTGATTTTTATGTAATTATTAATCGCCTTAAGTTTTTGACTTTAGAAATAGAATAGAACAATTATAAATAATCAGCTCGCTTTTAGTTAATAAAATAGGCTCCACAATTCCTACGGTAGCCTTATCCACGATAGAAATTATAGAGTCCTTATTAAAATTACTATTATAATGTTATAAACTGAAATTAACGAATATCAAAAACTCCACGCCCACCAGAGACATATATTGTTTGTCCAACAATCATATCTCCTGAAGAACTTACAAGTAATCTTGCAACATTTGAAACCTCATCTGGCATTACGAGACGTTTGTTGCCATTCTCCCAAGAAAAAATGTTGTCTCCTTCCTTAACACCAATCAAATCTGTAGCGGTTGATCCTGGAGCAATCGAATTAACAATTATACCATCTGGTAACAGCAATTGTGCTAAACCTTGAGTCAAACCATTTAAGGACCATTTAGAAAGACCGTAAGGGGACCAGGCTGGTTCAGCTCCTCTTGATGATGAGACTAATAACATATGTCTTTTGGAACGACTTGGTCTCTGCTTCATTTCTTTTGCAAATTCTCTACACACAAAATAAACACCTTTGATGTTAATATTCATCACTCTATCAAATTCATCAGGTGTCATTGTGAAAAAATCTATATTCTCAGTATGAACTCCAGCTGAATTAATTAAAATATCTACTTTTCTAAAAATAGAGAATGTTTTTTTTACATTTTCTTCAATTGTTTCTGTGTTAGCTATATTGAAAACCATTGGAAAAACATAACTCGGATTAGAAAATCCTTCAAGACTTTTTTCTAATTTTTCAGCATTTGTCCCACAAAGAATGATTTTACATCCATTTTTATTTAAGTTTTTTGCAATCGATAATCCAATACCGCCAGAGCCACCGATGATAACCGCTACTTTACCATCTAGTGACTGATTAATATCAACTTCTTGAGGAATTGGTACAACTTCTTTTTCTTTTGTTGATTGTATAATTCTTTTTATGACTGATTTGACTCCCATTAGCTAACCCCACTACTAGTCCATTACATCTGATTTCAATTCTGCCAATTGTTTATTTAATTCCCTTTTTGCCCAACGTACTGGGAATAATCCTTGATATAGCGTTTTCACTTTCCCTTTTATTCCTATTTCCGAATGAACAAGCACAGAAGTTAATCTAGAACGCATATTATGAATACAGTCATTATATAATTCTTTATTTTCTTCAATAGAATCTGTTGCTACTATTAAAAATAGCGTGTAACCATAATTTTTCCAAATATGCCAATCAACTGCATATTGCGTTCTTTTGGTTCGTACAACTAAATTGTCTCCAATGAATTTAATATTTTCTAATGCATTTGTTCCCATTACAATATTATAATCAGTGAGACCACTATTAACATTATTTAGACGATAGTTGTAAATTTTTTTATGACCAACAGCGATACAATTAGCAAATTGAGCAGCTGTAGCAGCAAAATAGAGTCCCTCACCCGACCAAGGTCTAGAAAAATCAATATTATTTTTTTTTAGTAAATCTGCTTTATATATTTTATTCCATGGTCCTATAGGCATTCTAGGGTAGACAATTGTACAGAAAGCCTCTTCAGGTGTATACACCTCTATGCTGTCTTTTTCAATTTGATTACGATCTCTAGTGGTAAAAATATGGTCACTCATAGCCATATCCGCACCTGTTGTATGTACTAAATTCATTAAATATTCAACATAATCATTTTCTAACCAATCATCACCATCAACGATAAGAATATACTCACCTGTCGCTCTTGAAAGTCCATCGTTTCTAGCTGCACATGCCCCACCATTCTTCCTGTGGACTACATGGATACGATCGTCTTTAGAAGCATATTGGTCACATATTACACCGCTATTATCTGGTGAACCATCATCCATGAGTAGAATTTCTAAATTTTGCCAAGTTTGATTTACTATTGAATCTAGTAGCTTAGGCAAAAATTTTTCAGATTTATAAATCGCAACAATTATACTTACTTTTTCCATTCTATATTACCCTTTTTATATTAAATATTTTTATTATTAGTCTTAACTTGATTAATCGAGGACAGCAAAAATTCTTTACTCTTTGAAATTTCTCTTTCCATAATCTGAGATGTCGCCTCATAATCAATCTCTTTCAAATCATTAATATATGTAGCTTCATAAGGAATCATTCTATGTCCCAAATGAACTAACTTCAATAAGTTTGTTATTCTAACGTTTTGAGAACTGTATGCATTCTCCTTGAAACGCTGAAAAGTATAGAATTGCTTCCCATGTATAAGAGAAAAAACAGTGATATGAAAAGAATCTGTAACCACGTATCTAGCATGACGAATTAAGTTCAGCAAGTCTCCTGAACTTACATCTGCATGTATTTCAGCATTTTGAAGGTAAGTAAGCCCCCCATAAGGTACAAGAACGCATCTTAAGTTATGTTTTTTAGCAAAATCTCGAGTGGCTTGAAGTTGTTGCTTATTTTCAGATAAAAAGAACGCTAATACATAGTCACTTGTACCAGTTTCCTTTTTGTCTGGAAAAATATTAGACCAATCTTCCTTACTTAAAAGAAAAGTAGGATCAAGTACAACAGTCGGCTTTTCTTTTAGGTATGGTGCAAGAATCTCAGCACCTCTCTCTTCCCTTACAGAAATATAATCAAATTTTCTAAGGCCAGCAATGATTTCTGATAACTTATCTTCAGGAATATTATTTACTCCCATACTAGGAGCATAAGAAATTCTAGATGTTAAAATATCAGAATAGTCTGCATAATAGAATTTATGATACCAATTGGGATTCCAAATTTGATCACTACCACATATTAATAAATCAAATTTATTGCAAATATCAATAAACTCTTTGTCATCTTGAATTCTATCAGTTAAAATACAATTCTGTCGGATTTCATCTGCCATTTTTTGATTACGTTTTGCTATTTGTGATCTATATTTATGTAGGGCATATTTTCTTGCATATTTGCCTGGCTGATTCTTTATTTTTTCAATTAAATTTCTTCCACCATTTCTTACTATTGGAGGAGCAATTTCATAGTTAATGATATTGACTTCATTTCCCTTCTGTCGTAAAAAATACTGTAAAGCAATTGCTTGTAAATTTGTTCCATAATTAGAACCTGTAAACCACGTTATTATACCGATTTTCATAGTACTCCACCATTATGATTTATTACGTCTCGCTCTATATAGCAATAGCAAATCATCTCTATATATAATTAAAATCCACACAAAAAGAACTAATTCAATCACATATAAAAGAGAATCTTGAGAGACAGATAGTAAAACAACTGATTGTAATGTTAATATAATATAGCTAATACAATCCCGAACCAATTTAATCTTAATTTTAATATATCTCCTCGAATGCCAATATCTAAATGCCCAAACTTCAAAATAGGAAACTGCAGTCGCTATTGCGGCTCCTAATGCACCTATAAAAGGAACTAATAACAAATTTAATATAATATTTGTAAAAGCACCAAATAAAGTCGATCGCGCAAAGATTTTTGAATCTTTTACAGCTGCAAAAAAGCCACCTATATAACCTGATATGGCACCAAATAGTATTGCAATAGTAAGCCAAGGAACATATTCCCAAGCAATGTAGAAATCATTTGCATACAGTAGCTTTGCTAAAATTTTGTCTGCAACAATAATTGCTGAACAAATGATAACCATTAAGCAGTTATAAATTTTGTAAGTATTCGTAAAAAAATTATTTTTATCTTCAGAATCGAAATCCTTAACTGCTGAAAGAGTCCAAGCTTGATTAAAAATTGTTTGAAAAATGTTTAAAATAGAAGGGATCTTTGAAGCAACAGAATAAATACCATTTTCAGCTAATCCACAGAAAAATATAACAATATATCTATCAGAGGCGTTATTCACCCACCAAGCAATACTATTCGCTATTAACGGTCTGCTGTAAATCACCATAGCTGATTTTTCTTCTTCAAATCTTTCACGTAGTTTTATTTCTTTAAAGACATTTACCTTCCACATTAAGTAAATACATTGAAGAAGAGTCCCCAGAATATTTGCTAGAAAATAACCTGCCAGCCCCCATCTAAAAACAGCTAAGAGAAAGATATTAAAAGATATCGTAAGAGCAGAGGCTAAGACACTTGAAATAGATAATTCTTTAATTTTATCAATACCACGAACATACATTGTCAGAATACCTGACAGTGATTGTGACAGATACATTAAAAAGAAGAAGAAAGAGTATTCATATACTAATTCATTAATTCTAAATATAGCATTAACTCCCAAACCTCCAATGACAAGTAAGTTCGAAATAATCAAATACCTTGTAGCAACTGTTACAATTGATCGCCGACTAAATTGATTATCAATTGAAAAACGTAGCACCGCTTCCTGAACATTTAAAGTTAAAATAGGTAATAACACCCCTATTGTCGTGTTAAATAAATCATATGTTCCGTACTCAGTGGTAGTTAATAAGGTTGTGTATAATGGTACCAAAAAGAAACTTAGCATTTTTGTAGCAAAGTTACTTAAGGTTAACAATCCTATATTTTTTAAAAGATATCTGTACTGATTCACAGAGATAACCACCTCCTATATAGTCAAATATTTGCTAAAATGGTTTTATCCCATTTTTTCTTAACCAATACCCAATATTTTTTCTAATATATTCTAAACCTTTTCTCCAACCTTTATACTGTTTTGTGTTTAAAAATACATAACCCTTTCTATTCATCCCCCAATTTGCATTAAACCAATGGATGGTGTAGGTCTCATCTTTTTCAACTGTCGTCCTGTCATAATTTTTATTAGGATCATACGGTGATAAAACATCTCTTGGTAAGATCACACACTCGCTCTGGTATGAAGGATTCTCCTCAAGAATTTGACCAAAAATAACAGGGTTAATATAATAATCAACATTCCAAATTTTATCAGCATAAAAATTCAATAGTGCTTTTATAACTGGATTTCCTTTTTCTGCTCCAATAATACCTGTACCGATGTAATCATTCATTTCATATCCCAAAAACATCGGATACTTAAGTAAATCATCAAAAGGTTTTAGTACTTGAACATCCGTATCTAGATAGATACCTCCTTCACGTTCTAAAATCCACAAACGTAAGTAATCTGACATAAATGCCCATAACTTATATTTTCGACAATAAGCAAAAAAGCGATTTTTCCTTGCAATCTCATCTAAAGGTAAGTTACTTTCATTCCATTCTATTATTTCATAATTTGGTAAATTACTTTTCCAACTATTAATACATATCTGAGAAACTCTATCTTTTTGTTTCTGGCCTAACCAAATATAGTGAATCTTTTTTTCAATCATATTATTTCCAATCATCTTTCATAAATTCTACTTTTTTGAATTGCAGCATTGTTATCAGAGGAAATAACCACACACCAAAATACCATACAAAAATTCATAAACATCGCTCTTAATATATTTTCCATAAAAGCAAAACATAACACTACAGTAATTACAGAAAAATAGACATACTCTTTATCTTTAATCAATTTTTTCATTGTAAAGAAATAAAGCATTATCACCACTAAAAATCCAATAATGCCGAAATTAAATAATGCAAAAATATATCCATTATCAATGACATTATACCCAAATGCTTTCTGTAGATAATCCGTATCAATGATTTTACCAAATAATGTAAGTGGAAACGAGAGATACATCATTGCTGCATTACTAAATCTTTGATTAAATATACCATTCCAAAAGTAAATGATACTCTTTATCTTCCCATCAGCAGATAAAATAAGAAGTGGCAACATAGTTCCAAATACTGGTAATAGTATCGTTATGCTCAAACAAATCTTACTATATATTTTGTATAAATCACCCTCAATATTCTTTTTTATAACAAATAGTATTAATAGCAACAGGGCTAATAAAATACATGCTGTTTTTGACTTTGTTATCATATATGTAACTATATCTATGAAAAAAATAATTATATAATCTATGTTGGTTGTGTTTTTATTTTTTATACATAAAAATAAAGTTGCCAGATAAAATACAGCTTGAGCTAAATTATTAGGATGAATGTATCCCAATCCATATCCTACAACTGTACCATAAATCCCTTTCGATACAATTTTCTCACCTATATCTAGTACACCGATAAAAGAACTAAATATTACAATTCCAAACATTATTAATCGAATGATAAATATTGTAGTCAAAGACCTTTTGATTCCAATATTTTTAGCCATAATCGCAGACCATACCATTAATATATATATCGTTTCATGTGAACTAATATATACACATATACTAATTATAGCTAACAGGACTAACTTTATAAATTCCTTCGATTTATAAATATCAATTAAAAAAGAAAGTGTAGCCAATGCAAAAGCACTCCATAATAACATACTATATGGTAACCCCGTTATTTCAAAATTTGTAAACCAAAAACCATACATTATTGTTATAATAACAAAGTACATAAACGATAAAATCTCTATATTTTTTTCTCGCATCTTTGTATCCTACATATTAATCAAAAAATTTCATTTGTTCGTATTTAAAAAGTAATCAATTCTAACTTCTATACAGAAAATTTATTTTTTACAAACATTATAAAAAATAACATATTGATAGCTTCTTTTTTTATCAACCAATTTACTAGCCTAGATTGTGTATTAACATTTTTAGGGTCAAAATTTATCAATGCCTCTTTTAAAATTGAATTTTGACAAATGCTTTTGATATTACGCTTCGACTGAGATAAACCGTTTTGGTAACTAAATTTTTGTTCCAATTTAATACTATATCTTGCAATCGCAATTAAATTAGCGTTTAATCTATCTATGGAAATATCATAAATCCCTAATTTTTCCACCCTCTTAACAAGTTCAAGATATAATTTCACCTGCAAATTAAACCTATTGGGGTTATATCTCGTCGTCAAAGAATCATCATTGTCGCAATAATAATATCCAACATCAGAGCTCATTACTACCCTATTAGCTTTTGCATAATAGACTGTATCGAAAATAATATCCTCACTAATAAATTCTCGCTCTGATGGGAAACGAATATCATATGTTTGAATTAATTCATTCGAAAAAAGTACTTTCCAAACTGACATTTCTAAAGAGTCGTTATTATTTAAACGACCAAACATTTTTGAAAGAACATCTGATAAAATATTACTTTTGTCAAAAACTTTACCCTTTATTGGATTCTCAAAAATTTCTATTTTATCACTATAAACACGCTGATATCCACCTATACATGTATCAGCTTTCGCTTCTATTAAAGTATTATATAGGTTTTCAAGCATATTAGGTGCGATGTAGTCATCACTATCAACAAATATGACGTATTTCCCCTTAGCAACATCTAATGCTGTATTTCTAGCCATTCCTAATCCTGCATTTTTCTTATGAATGACTGTTATTCTTGAATCTAAGCGGGCGTAAGATTCACAAATATCACCACTACTATCAGTAGAACCGTCATCAATAAGTATAATTTCAATAGATGAATAGGTTTGATTAATTATAGAACCTAAGCAACGCTCAAGATATTTTTCCACATTATATACTGGTACAATAATACTAACTAAATCTTGTTGCAATTTTAGACCTCATAAATTTTTTCAAGTTCGCGAACAGTACTCTTAATAGAGAATTTCTTACTATCTATAACTTCATTATAACTTGTTCTATTCATAGAATCATCCAACGCTAATATTTTTTGTGCCCATACTTTTGAAGGTTCATCTAGTGAAATCAACTGAGCTCTATCAGTTAAAACTACTTTTGAATCAATATTGTCCGAAAAAAAGCAGGGTAATCCCATAGATTGAGCTTCTATACCAACAATTGGAAGACCTTCATAAAGAGAAGGCATTAAAAATACATCAAATGCGCAATAATACTCCTCAGTTTTCATTTGTCTCCCAGCAAAAATAACATAATCTGATAATCCTAACTCAGAAACTATCTCTTTTATTTCTTTTTCTTTCTCTCCAACTCCCACCAGTAAAAGCATAGAATTAGAATGTTCTTCTAACAATTCATTGAAAATATCTATAATTCTTTCATGATTTTTTTGTTCTGAAAATCTACCAATATGGCCAACTACTAATGTATCTGAACTAATATTATACTGATTTCGAACCTTATTTCTAGATGTTGCATTAAACGAAAAACGATCTGTATCTATACCATTATTAATTATTACGGTATCATCTAAATGATTTGAACCAAATAACCATTTAGTTGCTTCATCTGAACATGAAAGTCTTTTTTTTGTTATAAAATTTACAATAGGTTTAAAGAGAGTGTTAATAATAGGAGAATACCCATTTCCATTATGACTATGAGTAATTACATCAATACCAAATAATAAATTAAATGGAAAAACATATAATACTTCTGATGTTGCTCCTGTTTGTAAATGGATATAAGAAAATTTCTTTGAATTTTTCTTATAGAATTGATACAACTTTATAAATGTTTTTATGGGATGCTTTTTAAATTTAGGTATGAAGTGGATACATGTTTCATCTTTATAAAAATCTATAATTTCATTTTGAAATACACACTCATCTGCTCCGTGAACTAAGTATTCATACTTATATTTTGTAGTATCAGAATGCATTGTAGTATTGTAGATAAATGTTTCAACACCTCCCATACGCTCTGTTAGACCTATTACTAAAATTTTCTTTGTTTCCATAAATACCTCTATTTAAACTGATAAAGAAAATCATATACTTTTTCATATGATAATGGAAGGTGGAGAAGTGATTTTAAAAAGCCTGTTTTCCATCTACTCAAAAGGAAATCAGATTTAAAATTTTTGGGTCTCACAAGATAATGCCTTAATGAGGATGGATTTGCCAATTCGTTTACAATACCTTCATCAAAAAACCTAAATTTCCCAAACATCTTAAGTTCTTCTTGAGTAGGATTTGTTCCAGTTGCTTTTAATCCATAAAATAACTCATCCGGTGTAAAATCATTCGCATCTAAATAAGAAATTTTACTAATATCTCTAATAAAATTTAGTGCGCCTTTTTGAATCTCCCTAACTGCTTGTAATTCGTACGTAGGAGTACCATCCTCATTAAGATATTCGTATTTTGCTCTGACAGCTTCAACTTTACCTTCTGAATTAAGCTTATATTTTTTTACCGAACCATCTTGTTCTAAAAATAAAGTTTCAAATAAACCTACAAAACTACTTCTCTTATCTTTCTCATCTTTGTTGGTTGAAAAATCAAATAAATAACCATTAAGCTTTAGATCTGGATTGTGTTTTAGGTTACGTTGACAGTAGTCAGCAACACCGCAGTAAAAGCCAATCACATCATTCTCAATTCTCATTTTATTAAGAGTTTCAATCAGATAACGCTGCATACCTCCAGACCAACCAATATCAACAATTGCAAATTTTTCTGTAATTCTTTTTTCTTCTATAAATTGTCTTAATAAATCATACTCTACTTTTGAATTTTGTTGAATTTCCTCCTGTAATTTTTTATAAAACTTATTAAACTTTTTATCATTTAAAATAGAATTACGATCAAATACTGTTTCTTTGGTATAACCAAAACTTTCAATTAAAGTCTTATATTTATCAATTTCTAGTCCTACACCATCGAAAATCATCTCTAAAGAAATTAATTTAGAGGGCGAAATCATGTCAATTAAAGTCTCTAAACGACTATCTAAATATAAAACAGGAACTCTAAGACTTCTTCTAGAGACTTCTAAATACTCTGATTCAATATTGGAATTATGATACAGTATTTCAAATGCATTTTTCATAATTAATCCATCTCGAGAGAAAAAATATACTTTTTTTATTCCTTTTTCATCAAAAGATTTTTTTAACCATGTAACGTATCCCCAAAGGAACATACCAAATTTTTCATATCCAAATTGATAATATTTTTCTTGTCTTGGCACTAAATGATTATTTACGAAAGCATATAAAGAATTTAATCTAATATCTTGTTCAACTCGACTTGGGAAATATGATACTTTTTTATTTAAAGTTGGAATATGAATAGCTTGTATTCCAAACCTTCTAGGAATATAATAATCAGAATAGTAGGAATCACCTATGTGTAGCCAACTTTTTTTATTTATTCTTTCTGTTCGATACACACACTCGTAAAGTTTTTCAGATGATTTTGTCTTATTATATTCAGACGAAACAAATATCGAGGTGTATCCAGTTACACCTTCTCTTTCTAAAATTGTACAAATAAAATCTTTAGATAAGTACATATCCGAAATAAGTAATACCTTTTTTTTATTTTTAATACAATAATCAAAAAAAGGTAACATATCAACATTAATTGTTAGATACTCGGACTCTATTTGCTCTTCTAGAACGATTAGCTTTTTAATCTGTTCTTTACTCAATCCATCGAAGCTTAAGTAAATATCTTCTAAGTTAATCTCTCCAGCTTTATTATTTAACCTAGCTTTCTTTTCAGCATCTATTCTGTGTCTTTTAAAATTTGGTACTGTGTCACTTACTTTTTTCTCCATTATTGAAAAAATATCTGTAGGATGTAACACATTTCTCTTTAAAAGAGTATCAAAAATATCAAAAGAAACTACATCATAACCTAAAAAAAGTTCCTTATCTACATTGAATGATTTTCGCTGAGCAATTTTCCCCAGTACTTTTTGATTAATATTCATACTCTTAATCTTTACCTACCAAACTATTGATTTCTTTTGTAAAATTACTGATAAAATTTGTATTTCCCTTTGATCCATTCAAGGTCTTAAAACTTATACCACTAGTCAACAACTTTCTTAATTCATTAGTATTTTTCACTAGATAAATATTATTAAATCTTGAATTAACTTTTTCACAAAAATCTATTTGATGGTCATTGACATGTTCACCAAACTTTTCTTGTCTAGGCACAACAATTGGTTTTTTGCCATTTGCAATGGCACTCATAAAAGTCGCTGGACCTCCGTGAGTGATAATAATATCAGCTTTTTGCATAAATTCACTCATTTGATCAAAACTTATCAAACGAGACCACTGACAAAATTTAGGCTCGTAGGTAGAATAACCTGTTTGAATAAAGACCTCTTCCTTTATCACTCCTGTTTCAACTAAATGATCCACTTCCTGGATTAGGCGATTAAAAGGTTGTTCGTGTGTTCCAACTGTTACAAAAATCATTAAAAGATACTCCCTAAATTAATAGCTTTCGGATAAACTTTTTTCATCTCTTCCCATTGAACAATGAACTTATCCGTCACAGGATACACTAATTTTCCTGTAACTGTTGGTTTATCAATTCTATCAAACACTTCAATATAAACTGTTTTTGCGCCAAATAATTTTCCAATGTAAAAGAATGGGACTGCTACTGCAGCACCTGATGAAATAATAACATCCGGTCTCTCTTTTCTTAGAATTCTAATAGCTAAAAAAGTATTTTTAATTAAGTTTTTGAGATTTCTATTCGTCGGAAAATAGCATGGATACATTTTTTCTTCTTTTAAAATGCTGCGAGCATCCTCTTTATCAAATGTAACCCAGAAACGATCTTCCTGACTCCAAAAAGGTTTTAACATATTTAAATGTGCTAAATGACCTCCAGATGAACCAACTAAACAAATTTTCACTTTTAACTCCTATCAATATGAAAGGAAGTAGATAAGTTCTACCTACTCCCCTCTCTTTTCAATACTACTGCAACTGTTTTAGCAATGATCTTGATATCTTCACTGAGACTCCAGTTTTGGATATACTTCATGTCAAGTGCCACTACTTCTTCAAAGTCGGTAATGTCACTACGACCGCTAACTTGCCACAAGCCAGTAATTCCTGGTTTGGTTGTTAAGCGTTTGAAATGATGTAACTCATAGTGATGATATTCGTCAAGCGTTGGTGGGCGTGTACCCACAACAGACATTTCACCTTTTAGGACATTGATAAATTGTGGTAATTCATCAAGTGACCAATCACGTAACTTATGTCCAAATGGGAATATACGAGGGTCATCTTCCATCTTAAACATTAAGTCAGTATCCAAATCATTTTGTGCAAGTAATTCCTTTTTACGTTCTTCTGCATCAGTATACATGCTTCTAAACTTATAAATATCAAAGACCTTACCGTTTTTACCAACCCGCTTTTGCTTGAAGATTAATGGCCCAGGTGATTGTTTTTTCACAATTGGTGCAATAATCAAGGCAACAATGCCAGTTAACACCAAGCCGATCAAGGCAATCACAATATCCATCAAACGCTTCAAAACTAGTGAGCGAAATTTGACAATGGTATAAGCCGTTGTAACAAAAGTCATGTCACCAACTTTTTTCAAAACACTATCTCCAACATAAAAGTTAGAATAATTTCCAATTGCAACCGTTGTTGGAATCCCTAATAACCTCAAGCATTGAGCAAAACCTGAAAACTGTTCTAGATTGTGGTTGACTACAAAAATTTCATCAACTTGGTGATTAGCCACAAAATCTCTGATATCTTTATCTGTAGACAAAATTGGTTGTTCTAATTTAGAATTATTTTTCTTACCGATGTAAGCTGTAATGTGGTAATTAAAACGATCTAAGTCAACTTCAATTTCCTTATCATTGTCAAAATCAGTCACCAAAAGAACTTTTTTAGGGTTTGACATTTGCGTCTTAAACAAGGTCTTAACACAAATACGTCCGATAAAAACAAATAACGTTACAAGAACAAAGACCTGAATAAGAAAAGCATAAGACATCTGTGAAATATCTTGAATAAAACGAACTTTCCCAAGAATCAGAACAAAGGTGAATAGGACAAGGACTCTTGTTCCAAAAATGATAGAAGAACGTAACTCCTGCAAATACCCGCGATTATTCATATAAGAGTATTCATCGGTTAAAACATTAACCGCAATGACGAGCCCCAAAAACAGAATTGCAAAGAATTTACTGTTAAAAAACTGATAAGGATAACAAGTGACAAGCACAAGGTAACTGACAATGACAGCAAAAACATCTGATAGGAAATAATATATTTTCTTTTTTGAATCTTCACTATACATATCAACTCTAGACTATTCTAATAGAAATTATTTCTTTTTACGACGTCTATTCTTAGATGTTTCTTCCTTTGCCTTACCATAGTTTCCATAGTCGCCATAACTACCATAGTGACCGTAGGTATCCGTAGTAACATCATATTTGTTTAAAATAACACCAAGGAAAACTGCACCACTTTGTTCCAGCTGTTCTTTCAATTTTGTGATGGTACGGCGACGATCTTCACCAGCTTTTGTTACTAAAAGGCTAGCATCCGAATAGTGTGCTAAAATAGCTGCATCAATCACTAAACCAAGTGGAGGTGTATCAATGATAACATAGTCGTATAAGCTACGAACCATATCAATCATGGTTTGAAATTGATTGTTTTGCAATAATGACGTTGGGTTAGGAGCAGCTTGTCCTGCCGGAATAACCATAAGGTTTGGAATTGTTGTTTCACAAATAACATCCGACAACTCTGCATTACCTGAAAGATAACTAGTCAAACCTTGGTATCGTTCATCTGAACGGAAAGTCCCTGACATAACCGAATTACGAGTATCTGCATCAATTAACAAAGTTCTAAAGCCTGCCTTAGCAAAGGAAATAGCAATATTCATCGATGTCGTTGATTTTCCCTCACCTGGCTGCGCTGATGTCAAGGTAATAATCTTGTAGTTTCGACCACTAAATTGAATATTGGTACGGATAGAATTGTAATATTCCTCCAAAGATTTGACCATTTGCGCTTTAGCAGCTACTAATTCTAATTTTGGCATTACAATACTTCTCCTTACAATTTATCAATATCTGGAACAATTCCTAAAAGAGGCAGCCCAAGAACATCCTCAATATCTTCTGGACGACGTACACGATCATCAAGAACTTCTACTATGATAATACTAATAACCGCTAATACCCCACCAGCAATAACTCCAATAAGTGTATTGCGTTTAATATTTGGTGATGAAGGTTCTTTCGGTACTTCTGCTGCCTCTAAAGTTGTCACGTCATCCACTTTCGTAACAGCTTTAATCTTCTCAGCAGCCACCTCTCGAACAGTGTTCGCGATAGTTGTAGCTTCTTGAGCATTATCATCTTCAACAGAAATCGAAATCACACGAGTATCTGTTGGAATAGTAACAGAAATCATTGATGATAACTCATTTGGTGTTAATGATAATTTTTCTTTATCAATAACTGAAGACAAAACTTCGTTTGATGTAATCACTTCTTGATAGTCCTTAACCAAATAAGATCCAGCCTGTAAATCTTGGTTTGTGATGCTATCTGCTGTACGGCTAACCACATAGATACGTGTTGTCGATGTGTACTTAGGTTTGATTAAAAAGACACTTCCTAATAAAGCAACCGTTCCGACAACAAGGGCGATAAAGATAATGAAGAACTTTCTACTCCAAAGCTTTCGCAACAAGTAAAGCACATCGATCTCGATGCTAGCATTGTCATTTGAATTCATATTAACTCCTATAAGTATTGATTTTCTAATAAGGCTTGTGGATTGCCTTCAAACAAGCGGTAAGCTCGATTGTTACCATATTCTTTTGCGACTATTTCTCTTGCTTTATCCATAAAAGGAGGACGAGGTCCTAGGTTATGCATATCACTAGCCACACAGTGAACTACATTTTTATCCAAGAAATAGCGAGCACGTTTTTTAAAGGTACGGTTTTTATCCCCAAAGAGTTTTGATTTTAAAATATGGGCACTATTGATTTGCGTATAGCAGCCCATGTTAATCAACTCCTTAACACGATCCTCTTCAAATTCTAGAGCATTATAACGTTCAATATGGGCAACAATCGGTGTGATACCAAGCATAATGACATTACTAAGGGCTGTGTGAATGTCTTTCCATGGTGTGGTCATACTAAACTCAATCAAGGCATAACGTGTATTATGCATTTTAGGAACCTGATTTTCCTCTAGTTTTTTTAGTAAGTCTCCACTATAGTAAAGTTCACCACCATACAAAATCGTAAGGTCTTCATACTTGGATTCTGCAGCCTCTTTGACTTGTTGAAAATGGTCGGCAATGGTCTCTTCTGGTGTTTCAAACATACCTTTGCGACGATGCGATGTTGACACAATCGTTCGGACACCTTGACGGTAGCTCTCGCCAATCAAATTCAAACTTTCTTGCAAAGTCGCTGGGCCATCATCAACACCAAAAACAATATGCGAGTGAATATCGATCATTTATTTTCCTTCCATGACATTTTTAATAGCTTGTGAGGCTTTTGCTACGTTAGCATCATCCAGTTGAATCATATAAAGGCTAGCATTTGGCATGGCGTAAGAGGTCAACTGTCCAGTTGAACCTGTACCAGTTACTTCCTGTGAACTGAAAATGAATGTCTTACCTGAATCCAATTGTTCGTTCACCAATGACATCATTGTATTGAGAGGCATATTGGTTTGAATCGAATCTTGTACGGTTGAAATAACATCTGAATAGTTAGAAACTGATTGGAATGACGTTAATTTTTCTACAATGGCTTGGATAACTTTCAATTGATTATTTCCACGGTCATAGTCACCGTGTTCCAAACTATAACGTTCACGAACAAAGCCAAGGGCCTCTTCACCTGATGTTAGATTAATATTTCCAACACCAAAATTGTAATTACCATGTAAGCTTGTGAACGCTTGGTCATTATAAACCGTTACACCACCTAAGGCATTAATGAGTTTTACAAATGAGGTGAAGTTCAAACGTGCGTAGTAATTTATTGGAATATCATAAAGATTTTCAAGGGTCTTAACAGATGTTTCAATACCATAGATTCCAGCGTGGGTTAATTTATCATACTGATCAGCTCCGCCATCTGGAATTCGAACATAAGAGTCACGTGGTGTAGTTGTCATAAGAATTTTATGGGTATTCATATTAACCGTCAAGATCAGGTTGACATCTGAACGCGAAACCGTTGAAACAGCACCTGAAGTATCAATACCACTAATATAGATGTTAAAGACATTTTTATCTGTTGTTTTAGCTGTATCTTCAATGGCTTTCTTGATTTTATAAGTATAGATGGTTTTTAGATTTGATTCGTAATCATTATAGGATAACTCAAGTAAACTTGAGTAGGCACTGTTTAGTACCATAGCTTGACTGCTACCATTAATGAGATTTTCATAAGCAGATTGATAAGAATCAACGGGATCAACAGTTAACTCCACTCCTGTTTCAGATTTAATATTAGCAATCAAGGCATTGATATTGCTTTCATCTGCTGAAGTCGGTGCTTGCACATTGGTTAACTCACTCACATCCGAAATCGAACTATTGGCAGGAACAACCACTTTCATTTCGATTTCAGAGTAACTAGCCGTCTTATTGATATTGTCGGCAACATCCACCAATGATTTAAAGGCGAATAAGGAAACACCAACGACAATCGAAAAAAGAACGAGCAAAACAGTTACCAGGTGTTTTCCCTTTTTAAACAATGTTAGTAGTAAACAAACAAGAAAAACAACTACCAACACGGCTGTGTAAATCACATTAACATGCCTAAAGGCTAAAATGTTATGAGCATACATGGTGTAGCTAGCAATTCCAGCTAAAAGGGCGAACAAAATTAATAAAACACCATTGGCAATCATCTGCGTGTCAAAACGGTCGTTTGAGCGACTACGATGACGCTTATGGCGTGTAGAATGGGACATTTTCATCTCTACTTTCTAATAATAAATATTAACGTTCTTATTTTATCACTCAGTTGTTTTTTTTTCAATATAGTTTTCAATCAATTATTTGTAAATTCAATGTTTGAAAACAATCATGAAAACAAATAAAATAAGTATTTTTT
>NZ_DEQF01000049.1:24455-47714 GCF_002360305.1 Streptococcus sp. UBA3373
ATCGTTACATATTTGTAACAAGTGTTTTTTCTTTGTTATCGTTCGCTTTTTCTATTATATTCTCCCTACTTGCCCTTCTTTCTATTTTAAGATAAACTAAAAGCTATGAGAATACAACAATTACATTATATCGTTAAAATCGTTGAAACAGGTAGCATGAATGAGGCTGCCAAGCAACTATTCATCACGCAACCTAGCCTATCAAATGCTGTTCGGGATTTGGAGCGTGAAATGGGCATCAAAATTTTTATCCGCAATCCCAAAGGAATTACCTTAACCAAGGACGGTGTGGAATTTCTTTCTTATGCGCGCCAAATTTTGGAGCAGACTGCTCTTTTAGAAGAACGCTATAAGAGCAAAGATACCAATCGTGAGCTATTTAGCGTGTCTTCACAGCATTATGCCTTTGTGGTCAACGCTTTTGTTTCTCTACTCAAGGGTGCTGATATGTCACGTTACGAGCTCTTTTTGCGGGAAACACGCACCTATGAGATTATTGACGACGTTAAGAATTTCCGTTCTGAAATCGGCGTTTTGTTTTTAAATAGCTACAACCGCGATGTCTTGACAAAGATGTTTGACGATAATCGTCTGACTTATACCAGTCTTTTTCAAGCACACCCTCATATCTTTGTGAGCCAGGATAATCCGCTTGCCAATCGCGACATAGTAACCATGAAGGATTTGGAAGACTTTCCTTATTTGAGTTACGACCAAGGGATTCACAATTCCTTCTATTTTTCAGAAGAGATTTTTTCACAAATTCCGCATAAAAAGTCTATCGTCGTGAGTGACCGTGCGACCTTGTTTAATCTCTTGATTGGTTTGGATGGCTACACCATTGCTACGGGGATTTTAAATAGCAATCTTAATGGTGACAATATCGTTTCTATTCCGCTGGATGTAGAGGATATGATTGATATTGTCTATATTCGTCATGAAAAAGCTAATCTTTCTAAGATGGGTGAGCGTTTCATTGATTACTTGCTTAAAGAAGTGCAATTTGACCAATAGATACCAAAAACTAGGACACATCCTGTTGCCATTTCAGGAGATGTCCTAGTTTTTTATTATTACCAGTCATAATGCGAACGCATTTCTTGCTTAATGAGTTCGTTAACACTATCAAAATAGAAATGATAACGGTCATAATGGATGCCAGCATAGCTTGCCAGCGTAATGATTTTATTGAGGAAATCTTGTGAGGAGAAATTTGTAGTGCGGTGTAACTCCTCCTCGTCAAAAGGCTTAATCAGATGCGCCAAGGGATTGCGTACCGAACGCTCAAATTGACGCAACTCTCTTATGATTTCCTTGATATCATAAGGCAAATGACTGTATTGCAGCAATTCTGACAAGCTCTTTGTAGTTATCTTGTCATCACGCCTAATGGCCAGATACTGATGAAAAATGGGATAATCGCTTTGCTTCATTTTGTGAAAGAGCCATGTGTCGTACTGGGCATTTTTAGCATCATGAATAAAGGTTTCAAAATTAGGAACCTCCCTCTTGGCCAAACGATAGAAAAGACGATAAAGAATGGGACTGACAGCCCTCACAAAATCAATGATTTTCTCGTTTTTTACCTTGGCTTCCAAATCCATGATATAATTGGCCAATTGCTCTTCTTCTCGAGGATTACGAATCACAGAAAAACCGTATTGCTGATAAATGGCCTGATTTTCCTCGTGATGAGCAAAGACAAAGCCCACATTTAATTCACGACGCTCTTTTAACATTTCTAAAAGATAGCAGCCTTGCTTTGGAAAGGCAGAATACTGCTCTGCAATCCTCCAAGCGTGGTGATAGGCATAAACATCCAAGAGAATATCTATGGTTTCATAGATGGGGATAGGAATGGGTGGCATCATTCAGCAATCAAGGTTTCAAGACCAACAGTCATCATATCTGTAAAGGTTGTTTGGCGTTCTTGAGCAGTTGTGTCCTCATCAGCCACAAGGCTATCTGAAATCGTCATAATACCTAGAGCTTGCACCCCATGTTTAGCAGCTAAATAGTATAAAGCTGCAGCTTCCATTTCAACGGCTTTAACACCCAATTGACCCAATTGGATATTCTTGTCCGCAAAATCAGAATAGAAAGCATCCACAGACAAGACGCTACCAACGTGTGTTTTCATGCCCAAGTCTTGCGCAATGTGGTAAGCTTTGTCAAGCAAAGTGAAATCGGCAATTTGTGGGAAATCGTACAAAGGCCATTCGTTTTTAATCATACTTGATGTGGTTGCAGCAGCTTGTGCCAAGACCAATTCACGCACATGAACATCCTTGTTCAAAGAACCCGCCGTTCCGACACGAATCAATTTTTTAACACCGTATGACGTAATCAATTCGTTGGCATAGATAGAGATAGATGGCATTCCCATACCTGTTCCCATAACGCTGACGCGGTGTCCTTTGTAAGTTCCTGTATAACCAAGCATACCACGAATGTTATTGAAACATACAGCATCTTCTAAAAAGTTTTCAGCGATAAATTTGGCACGTAATGGGTCGCCTGGCAATAAAATTTTATCGGCAATGTCGCCTGGTTTGGCTTCAATATGTATTGACATAATACTTCCTTTCACTAAATAACAGTATGGTATTTAAATACTACATTTTAGTAGCCTAGTTCAATTCTGCTAAAATAGACTTGACTAAGGTTTTGAAATCTTCTTTGATTTGTTGTGTAACGGCTACCACTTCTTCGTGGTTCAAAGAACTTTGGAAACCTGCGGCATGGTTCGTAATAGCTGAAATTCCCAAAACTTTTAAGCCTGAATGAGCAGCAACGATAACTTCTGGAACAGTTGACATGCCGACAGCATCTGCACCAAGTGTTTGGAAGGCACGGATTTCTGCTGGTGTTTCATAACATGGACCAGATACCCCAAGGTAAACCCCTTCGTCTAGGGTAATACCGATTTTTTCAGCGACCTTGTGAGCAATAGCACGGTAGTCAGCTGTGTAGGCATCCGACATATCAGGGAAACGTGGACCAAATTCGTCAAGGTTTGCCCCAATCAATGGGTTTTGACCTGTCATGTTAATGTGGTCTGAAATAGCCATCAAAGTTCCCGGGCCAAAACCAATACCACCAGCGGCATTGGTCACGATAAGCCCTTTACAACCAAGAGCTTTCATGACACGCACTGGGAAAGTCACCACTTTCATGCTGTTGCCTTCATAAAAATGGAAACGCCCTTGAAGGGCAAGTACTTTGTGCCCACCAAGGTCACCGTAAACCAATTGGCCAGCGTGACCCGCAACGGTTGACTGTCCCCAGTGTGGAATATCTTCATAAGGAATAACCACAGCATTGTCAATTTCTTCAGCTAATTCGCCAAGTCCTGAACCCAAAATCAAGCCAAATTCAGGAGCATCACAAGCTTTTGAAACTAAAAACTGGCGCGCTTCCTCGATTTTTTCAATAATTGTTTTCATAAATGACCTCTTATACTAATTTATCTAAGAAAGATTCTCCAACCATGGCTGTTGCAACACCAAAGTTTTCAGCAATTGTTGCTGAGATATCTGCAAAATGACCTTGTGGCAAGACACCCGTTTCTTTGAATGATGGACTGTAAGCCAAAAGTGGAATAAACTCACGGGTGTGGTCAGTTCCTGCATAGGTTGGGTCATTTCCGTGGTCTGCAGTCACCAAGAGCAAATCATCTTCTTTCATGTTAGCGATAATTTCTGGCAGACGGCTGTCAAATTCTTCCAAGCAATCACGGTAGCCCTCTGTGTCACGACGGTGTCCGTACATAGCGTCAAAATCAACCAGGTTAGTAAATGACAAACCTTTGGTAAATTCTGGCAATTGCATGGTTTTGAGAAGCGTATCTACACCGTGGTTGTTTGATTTGTTGTGACCCATATCATTTGTGATACCTGAACCGTTGAAAATATCGTTGATTTTACCAACACCGTAAGTTGGCACACCAGCGTCAGCCAATTTATTAAGGACTGTTGGGGCAAATGGTGACAAAGCATAGTCGTGGCGGTTAGCCGTACGAGTGAAGTTTCCTGGTTCACCAACGTATGGACGAGCAATGATACGTCCCAGCAAACTTGGACGCTCTAAAGTGATCGAACGAGCAAATTCACAAATCTTATACAATTCATCAAGCGGAATCACATCTTCGTGCGCTGCAATTTGAAGTACTGGGTCTGCTGATGTGTAAACAATCAACTCACCTGTTTTCATTTGGCGTCCGCCAAAGTCGGCGATAACTTGTGTTCCTGAATAAGGTTTGTTCGCTTCACGAATGATTTTACGACCTGAAAACTCTTCAATCTGCGTCAAGATTTCTTCAGGGAAACCGTCAAAGAAAGTGTCAAATGGTTCTGTAATGTTAAGCCCCATAATTTCCCAGTGGCCAGTCATGGTATCTTTTCCAAGTGATACTTCTTGCAATTTTGTCACATAGCCACTTGGTTGGCTTTCAGCTGGTACGGTTTTTAGGGGTATTTCGCGTGGGATATTCCCAAGACCGATTTTTGCCATGTTTGGCACGTTTAGCCCTGCGACTTCTGAAATGTGACCAAGGGTGTCAGATGTTGTATCTGGAACTCCAGCATTAAAGAATTTATCTGAATCTGGTGCTGCTCCGATTCCGACAGAATCCAAAACAACAAGGTGAATACGATTAAATGTTGACATACTTTTCCTCATCTAGGGTGGTTACGGTTAGCACCCAAAACCTCCTAATCCTTTTATGTGACAAAGATTAGCACTTTTCTAAAACATCTACGAATATATCTAACAATTAGCAGTTAGCTTCCAAAATAGTGACACCGTCTTGACCTGCGACGATAACTTTATTGACCATACCGTTAAAGAGGCCGTGGTCCACAACGCCAACCATAGCTTTTAATTTTTGGCCAAAAGCAACTGGATTGTCAATCACGCCCATATCAAGGTCAATGATGAAATTTCCCATATCAGTGACATAGCGTTCTGTATCGCTTGCCATGCGGAAAGATGGCTTGTAACCTTTGGCGTCAAATTCACGGAAAATGCGGTCGGCACCGTAAGTCACCACTTCAACTGGCAACTTGAAAGCACCCAATTTTTCAACCATTTTTGACTCATCAACTACCCAAATATACTCTTTTGTTGGGGTTGCCACGATTTTTTCCATAAGGAGAGCACCGCCGCCACCTTTGATGCCATTAAACTGAGCATCAATTTCATCAGCACCATCAACTGTCACATCAATCACGTCAATGTCATCAACTGATTTTAAGGGAATACCTAGGGATTGGGCTTGGGCTGTTGTACGGCTTGATGTTGTGACACCTGTCACTTGCAAACCTTCTTCCTTCATACGACGACCGATTTCCTCAACAAAGAAATATGCCGTTGAACCGGTTCCAAGACCAACAACCATACCGTCTTTCACGTACTGAGCAGCTGTTACACCAGCCATTTTTTTGAGTTTGTCCATAGCTACCTCTCTATATCTCATTAAAGAATTCCTATTTCCAAATACTTATTATACCATGATTTTAATAAATGCACTACCACACACTTTTTAGCCCTGGAGAACTCTTTTCCTGTCCAAAGCTTTTGATTTTAATATAAAAAGACGCCTGAATAACTTCAGGCGTCTTTTTAATGACTCAAATGCTTATTTAAACAATAACCAAGCAATTAGTCCGATAATGACTAACCAGTCTAGAAATGCTTTCCAATCAAACGGGTGTCTTGTTACTTTAAATGTTACTTTCATGGTGTTTTTTGTTACTATTTAAGTACACCCCCGAACGGGGAGTGAATAGTGATTTCTCACTATTCAAAATCGAGATGCCATTCAAACGTTATGACTAGCAAGTTGATTTTGACGATAAGCTTGTTTGTTTTAAGTTTGAATGGTTTTTAGTACTTAAATCGTTATTTCTCTTCTGTTATTTTCTTGCCTGAGAAGTCAGTTTTTACCGCACTCAGTCTTGTGTACGTGCTTCTATTATACCATGATTTTGGGCGTTTGTATTGTGTGTATTTATCAGTTAGGGGAGTTTTTGTAAGAGAGCCCTTTCTGATTGCTAGAATGCTGTTTTTACGTTACAATAGCAGTATGATTACTAATGAATTTGATACAATTGCTGCTATCTCAACTCCTCTTGGTGAAGGGGCCATTGGGATTGTCAGAATTTCTGGAACAGATGCGCTAGCGATTGCGCAAAAAATATACCGTGGGAAAGACCTAAACCAAGTGGCTACGCACACCATTAACTACGGTCACATTGTCGACCCTGATAAGGATGAAGTTCTTGATGAAGTCATGGTGTCTGTCATGCTGGCGCCTAAAACCTTTACTTGCGAAGATGTGATTGAAATCAACACACACGGCGGGGTTGCGGTGACCAATGAAATTTTGCAATTGGTTTTGCGTCAAGGAGCTCGCTTAGCAGAGCCTGGGGAATTTACCAAGCGCGCCTTTTTGAATGGTCGTGTGGATTTGACCCAAGCCGAAGCCGTGATGGATATTATCCGTGCTAAGACCGACAAAGCCATGAATATTGCCGTCAAACAGCTAGATGGCTCTTTGTCACAACTCATCAATGACACGCGCCAAGAAGTCCTCAACACACTGGCTCAAGTCGAGGTCAATATTGATTACCCAGAATACGACGATGTAGAAGAAATGACCACCGCTTTGATTCGTGAAAAAACGCAAGAATTCCAAGCACTTTTGGAAAATTTATTGCGCACCGCTCGCCGTGGGAAAATCTTGCGTGAAGGCTTGTCAACAGCGATTATTGGTCGTCCAAATGTTGGAAAATCAAGCCTGCTGAACAATCTCTTGCGTGAAGATAAGGCCATTGTCACGGATATCGAAGGAACCACGCGTGATGTGATTGAAGAATACGTGAATATCAAGGGTGTTCCGCTGAAATTGGTGGATACTGCTGGTATTCGCGAAACGGATGATGTCGTGGAAAAAATTGGTGTTGAACGCTCTAAAAAGGCCCTTGAGGAAGCTGACTTGGTTTTGCTTGTCCTCAACAGTTCTGAACCTTTGACCGATCAAGACCGCGCTCTGCTAGAACTTAGCAAAAATAGCAACCGCATCATTTTGCTCAATAAAACAGACCTGCCTGAACAAATCGAGGCTGACCAATTGCCTGAGGATGTTATTCGCATCTCCGTTCTCACCAACCAAAATATCGACCTTATCGAAGACCGCATCAACCAACTCTTCTTCGATAACGCTGGTTTGGTTGAAAAAGATGCAACCTACTTGTCAAATGCTCGCCACATTTCATTGATTGAAAAGGCGGTGCAAAGTTTGCAAGCGGTCAATGAAGGGCTTGATCTAGGAATGCCTGTTGATTTGCTGCAAGTTGATTTGACACGTTGCTGGGAAATTCTCGGTGAAATCACTGGAGATGCTGCCCCAGATGAGTTAATCACCAAACTCTTTAGCCAATTCTGTCTTGGAAAATAAAAAGCAAGAAATCACTTTTCAGATTTCTTGCCAAGTGCTGCTACTACAGTAGCGGCTTTTTTAATTTCCAGTGCTTCAATGTTAGCAATTGCTCAGAAAAATAAGCTCTGGTCTGCTCAGGGGTGTAGGTGTCATTTGACATATGAGCGACCAAGAAATCAAGCAAATCATCCATCGTTTGATAAACAAACTGCCCATCCGTGTAACACCATTTGCAATAGTCCTCGTTGAAATGCTTATCCACTTCTCTACTAATCATATCGTCCTCATCCAGCGGCATGCCACAACACTGGCAAATAAGCTTTCTTGGACTTCCTAGCAATGTATTGATTGACACGTCAAAAGTAATGGAAATCTGTTTCAGGGTTTCGATATTTGGGGTTGAATCCCCATTTTCTCAACGTGAAACAGCTTGGCGGGTAACAAACAACTTATCAGCCATATCATCCTGCGTGAGATGGTGTTTCGTGCGAATTGCTTTTAAGATATCCTTTGTTTCCATCTTTTCTCCCTCCCTCTTTGGAACACCTTCATTATAGCATGGACTTGTTTGCGTTTTCAAGCAATCGTCTGTTGCTTTTCTTGCACTAAAAAACTCGCCCGAACAGCGAGTTTTTGCCTTATTTCGAGAGAATTTCCTTGACACGCGCTTGCAAATCTGGAATCACATATTCCGCAAACCAAGGATTTTTAGCTTGCCAAATGTTATTGCGAGGCGATGGATGCACCAACGGAAAAAAGGTCGGCAAATAATCTTTGTAATGTTTGACCGTTTCAGTCAATCTGGCAGACGATTTTTGGTGCAAATAATAGCGCTGAGCGTAAGACCCCACCAAAATGTGCAATTCAATCTGCGGTGCTAGAGCGAGGGTTCGCTCGTGCCATTTTTGGGCAAAGCCCTTGCGAGGCGGCAAGTCCCTTGATTTCCCCGTACCAGGAAAATAATAATCCATCGGAACCACCGCAAAAAGCCCTGAATGGTAAAACATCTCTCGGTCAACCCCAAGCCACTTGCGCAAATTGTCCCCACTCGGGTCATTCCAATACAAGCCTGACTCTTGGGCACGAATACCTGGTGCCTGTCCGACAATATTGATGCGTGCAGTGCTTGGTACGGTAAATAAGGGCTTGATGCCTTTTTTGGTGTAGGCGATATTTTGCTCATCTGCCATAATATCTGCTACTAATTGGTCAATGGTATCCATCACATGCTCCTCAAAACAAAGAAGAGATATTCTTTTCAGAGTTCTCTCCCTTACTGTTTATTATTTGATTAATTCGTAAATAGCTTCTGCGTAAATAGCAGCTGCACGGTAAAGGTCTTCGACGTCCGCAAATTCATTGGCTTGGTGCATGGTATTCACATAACCTGGGAACATAGCGCCAAAGGCAACACCACGTTCAAGAAGACGTCCGAATGTTCCACCACCGATAACTTGTTCGTAACCTTTAAGGCCTGTTTGTTTTTCGTAAACAGAAAGAAGCGTTGCGACCAATGGGTCATCAGCTGGCACGTAGTGTGGGGTGTGTTCGTGGTCTGAAAGAGTCACGCATGTTACACCTTCCAAAGTTTCCAATTGTTCTTTGATAGCTTGTGGTGTCGTACCTTGTGGGTAACGGAAGTTAAGCGTGATTGTGTTGTCATCTGAATGACGGTCAAAGGTAAAGACACCAGCGTTCATGCTAAGGGCACCCATTTTAGCGTCTGTATAAGCCACACCCAGTTTTTTACCAGCAAAATCACGGTGTAAGACATTGGCAGTGACATTCAAGTAAGCTTTAGCTGCTCCAGCAAAGTCAAATTGGTTCAAGAAAGTTGCCAAGTAGGTTGCCCCGTTGATACCTGCTTCTGGTGTTGAACCGTGAGCTGATTTTCCGATAAGGGTCACGCGGTAAACATCACCGTCTTGTGTTAATTCTGCGGTTAAACCTTCAGCGCTTGTAAAGGCTGCCAATTTATCTTGAAGGTCTGCTAGGCTGCTGTTAGCAGTGAAGGTTGCAGTGGCAGATTCTGGTACCATATTGTCACGAAGCCCTGCTTTAAAGCTAAGCAGTTGGAAAGCACCATCGTTTTCACCAGCAAAATGCAAGTACTCTGTGATATTTCCCTTTTCCCCATTAATAATTGGGAATTCTGCATCAGGTGAGAAGCCAAAGTCAGGGTCTTTCAAGCCATTGTGGGCAAAGTAATAATCCATGTCGCCCCAGCCTGATTCTTCATCTGTACCGACGATAAAGCGTACTTTTTTAGAAACTGGCAAGCCAAGTTCTTTGATGATTTTTAGGGCATAATAACAAGCCATAGTTGGACCTTTGTCATCAGATGACCCACGCGCATACAAACGACCATCCTTGATAACAGGTTCGTAAGGGTCAGTATCCCAGCCACTACCTGCAGGCACAACGTCTAAGTGAGCAAAGATACCAAGGACTTCGTCACCTTCACCAAATTCAAAATCCCCTGCGTAGTTATCAATATTACGTATCTTGTAACCATCGCGCTCTGCCATTGCCAAGAAATGCTCCAAAGCTTTCACAGGCCCAGGTCCAAATGGGTGTTTGCTATCTGCTTGGCTATCATCACGTTCTGAATTGATGCGCAACAAGGCAAATAAGTCATCCATCATGGCGTCTTTGCGCTTGTCCACCTCTGCTCTAAAATCTACTGTCATTTTTCAAACTCCTTCTAAGATATGATTTTGCCTCCGTTTGAGAGCTATTGACGTATCATATCACACGCTTGTTTCACACAATCAGACGACTCATCGGCGTTCAATGAGGTCATCCACAGGCAAACGATAACTTGGTTCTAATGTTTCGTCGCTGTAACCAACCGTAATCAACAATTCAGGTTGGAAACGGTGGTCGATGTTTAGAATATCGTTGGTTACTGATTTATCAAATCCTAAAATCATATTGGAAGCCAAACCTTGGTCTGTTAAAGCCAATACAAAATTCATCGCCACGATACCAGCATTAAGAGCCAGATATTCTCCTTTGTGTTGGTCATCAAAAGCTGCAAATCGTGCTGGCAAGGTTTCCATGTAGTAGCTCAATTGGTCATTGCTTAATGATTTGACCCCGATACGTGCAATTTTACGCGAACGTTGCACCAAATCAGTATCCGTAAACAAGGCAACCACATATTGTGCTTCTTCCACTTGTTTTCGGTTTGGTCCAGGCATGCTTTGAGCGAGTTCTGCCTTTTTGTCCTTGACAACCACAAATTTCCAAGGTTGCAGGTTATTCGCACTTGGCGATAAGGTGGCGATTTCAATGGCTGTGCGTAAATCTTTGTAATCCACTAGTTTGTCATTGAAATGTTTGACTGCGTGACGCTTTTTGTTTAATTCTAGGAATTTCATAAGCTTCGCCCTCCTAAGATATTCTATGCCTCTTTATTTTAGCATTTTGTTAACAATTAAACAAAATTATTTTGCCAAAATCAAAAAACAACAACTAGAAAAATAATCTTAAAGAATAACAGTCAATAAAACAGGGTAATCTCCAAACTTTTGGTCAATTCTGAAAGAATATCTTTCATACAACTCCTTTCCAATCAAAAATAAAAGAACCTCGAAAGGTTCTTAAAAACTATTTAGCGTCTTTCATCTATTTTTGAGAATGTCATGACTAAAGCAAAAAAAGATGATAGCAACCTGTATTACTATAATGTCAACGGCTGGATATGCCCAGAAGTTGGGCTGCAAATTGTAGATCATTACAAGTTTTCCAAAGAATCCGAGTAAACCTGAAGCTTGAGATAAATTTGAAATATTAAGATGCTCCATGAAAACGTTAACTACCAAAAAACATTGCCACTTTAGTTACAAAAAACATAATCATAACCGCTATGGCAGATCTTATGTAGTTGAATACAAACGATACTAAATAAACTGGTGTTTGTACCAAAAGAACTAAGGCTCTCAGAAAGCCTCGTGATAAAAAGCCAACACCTTTTATCAAATAGCCAAAAAGATCGATTAAACGCTCCCCAGAGCTAGGTTTTAAGCTTTCTAGTCTAGCCTGTACTTCTTTCTGGTGTTCCCCATTTAACCCCATAATGAGACCACTTTGCATCGTCTAGTTCTTTAGCTGATGGTGGTCGTCCATTAGCAGCTTCAAACTCTTTCGTAAAAGCAACGTAATCAAATTCCTCAGTCATCCTTTTTCTCTCCTAACTCCTATTTCATATCCTACTGTTATACCATTTTCTAAGCTAAGGTGACATCCGTTTATCTTATTACAATTCTTTAGAATGATTATTAAAAACTACAGAGTATTCTGAAAAACAGTTAGTCGCTTAGATATACAAAAAGCATCCCAGAGAGATACTAATTGCAATTACTACAAAAACAAGCAGAAAAGCTCTGAGATGCAAAACTATCATAAATCGTAGGAAAATCGCTAGACAGTAGAAAATAATTTTTCCACCATCTCTAAGACCATCTAACCATCGGCACAAACAAGACTGCGACCCAAGTTAGTAGATTGATAATGATAAGCGCATAGAACCATGTCCCAACTTGGTAAGTGACTTCTAACGTGTTTTTACCAATTCGTTGGGTAACTATCGGTGTTCCAATACCAGACAAAAGGTAGTCCTTAGACGTTAATTTCTTGCCGTTTAAAACAAGCTGCGTATCTTGATACTTGGCAACTGGTAAACTAACCGTGCCGTCGTTGTCCGCATTCCAAGTCACTATCAAGGTGCTGCCGTCTTGTGATTTTTTGAAATCATCCGTGTGTTTGAGGACAAATTCCTCATACAAAACATACTTGTTGTCGGTATTTGACTTTTTAGATGGCAAGTAGTCTGGTGTTGATTTGGCAATCAAGTCCAGCAAATCATTCAAATTAGAACTGTAAAAGCTTGCTCGGACAGCTTTGGTGTTGCCAAGAACAAAGGTGTGTTTTTTGTTTTTAATAGGGTGTTTGGCTGTGTAATATTCAGTGATTTTTTCTTGCTGCAAATGCATAATTTGAGCAAAACTAACCACATTAACCAGCAATAAGCCAATCGTTACCCAGCGTGACCACTTGACATCAAAATACCTCTCAAGAATTAAAGCCACCGCTAATAACAAGAGTACCGTTGCTGGAATGAAAAAGCGGAAAGGAAATTGAATGAGGTTGACCAAGGATAGGTTCAATTTGTTGATGGAATACCAAGGGAAAATGCTGCTGGATAGCACCAAAAATAGGAAAAATGACCCTACCACCAAACGCAAGAGCGTATCAAAATGACGCCAATGTTTGAAAGTAAAATAGAGCTGGTACAAGACCATGAGCAGCAAAGGAATCGGTGTTATCAACCACTGAATGCTACGCTGATTGACCGTCATGATATACAGTTTTGAATTGATAAAAGGCTCAACCAGATTGTTGGCACGTCCGACATTTGCCAGCACCACCCAAACATTTGCCGTTAAAACAAGGGCTAGGGCGACAGCCTTGATGCCATTCCACAAAATGTTTTTCTTGTCCGTGGATTTGACAAAACCATAGAGGTAAAAAGGCAGGTAGGCCAAAATGAGCAAGAAAGCACTCAGCATATGAATCTGCACCATAACAGACACCGCCACTGCTAAACGAACAGGCGCAATTTTCTTCGTTTGAATAAAATCAATGGCAGGAATCAAGCACCAAGGCATGACGGCTGCTCCCCAGCTTGAAAATCCTTGACGGAAAGTCCAATACTGAATGGAAAACGTAGTCATGTAAAAGACCGCTATGGCTAGGGAAATCTTAGGCTTAACGCCTGCTCGCTTGGTAAGAGCATTCATGGAAAAGCCAGCGATAATGCCCATGAGAAAGCGTGACACCAGCTGATACGTGTACCAATTTCGGCTGATGAGCACTAAAAGCCCTTGAAAATAGGCAAAATACGGACCATATAAGGCGTTAACAATGCGGCCCGAACTGTAAAAGCCAAATAGCGAAATAAAGTAGCTGAAATTGCCCGTCTTTATCTGCATGGCCGTTTCGTAAAAACGGTTGTAATGAAAAAGAAAATCACTGCCAGCAATGACTCCTTTTGTTAATACTTGAGGAAGAATCAATACAAAGGCGGCTACCACGATGATAAGGCCGGATAGCCAAACCTCTTTTTCTCGGAAACGAGAAAGCCTCTCTCTTACATTCTGAAACATGATCATCTCCTTAAAAAATCCTTATCCATGTTAGCATAGTTTAGGCGATAACACAATCTAAAAACACCATTAAGCCTCTGTTTCTTCTTGAAGGCGTTCCTTGACTGCGAGCGCTACGTTTTGCGGAATGCCACACTTCCTGATAGCCTCCACATCTGCTTTTTGAATATTGGCAAGACTCTTGAAGTGTTTCATGAGCAATTGCTTGCGCTTTGGTCCCAAACCTGCAATGCCATCCAACTTAGATGAGAAGGAATTTTTACTGCGCACTTGACGGTGAAAGGTAATGGCAAAGCGGTGCACCTCGTCTTGAATACGTTGCAAAAGGAAAAATTCTTCTGAGTTGCGTGGGAGAGGAACCACCTCCAAGGGATTACCAAATAGCAATTCATGGGTTTGGTGTTTGTCATTTTTTTGCAAACCTGCGATGGGAATAGACAAGCCAAGTTGCTTTTCAATGACATCACGCGCCACATTGACCTGACCTTGCCCCCCATCAATGATAATCAAATCAGGCGGTGTTTGCCCTTCTGTCATCATGCGGTGGTAACGGCGGTAAAGCACTTCGCGCATACTGGCATAATCATCAGGCCCCACAACCGTCTTGATTTTGAATTTGCGGTAATCTTTCTTGCTTGGCTTACCGTTAATAAAGACCACCATGGCAGACACTGGGCTCGTTCCTTGAATATTGGAATTATCAAAAGCCTCGATGCGAACAGGTTTTGGAATATGCAACAAGTTTCCAATATTTTCAATAGCACCGTAGGTCTTTTTCATGTCTTTTTCAAGCAAATCAAATTTTTGTTGCAGGCTGACACGGGCATTTTTTGTCGCTAAATTGACCAAATGCTTTTTCTCACCTCGTTGCGGTTTGACGATTTTAGCATCTACCACAGCCTTAACCAAGTCCTCGTCAATGTCATTGGGAATGAAGATTTCTTTGGGTACAAAGTGCTTCTTGTCACGGTAAAATTGCCCCACATAAGTCAAGAAATCTTCCTCAGGCTCGTCATAATAAGGAAACATATTGACATCCCGCTGAATGAGTTTGCCTTGACGAACAAAGAAAACTTGGACGCACATCCACCCTTTATCGACATAATACCCAAAAATATCACGGTCCATCATGTCTTGGTTCATCACCCGTTGTTTAGTGCGCAAGGTCGAGATGGCCTGCAACAAGTCACGGTATTCTGCCGCACGCTCAAAAGCCATTTCATCTGAAGCTGCTTGCATTTTTGCCTTGAGTTCGTTGACAATTTTATCGTCTTGACCATTAAGAAAATGCTTGACGTCTTGCGCCATATCAACAAAATACTGGTGATCCACATGGCAAATCGTGTGGGCGTTGCATTGCCCTAAATGGTAGTAAAAACAAACTTTATTGGCTGGATTGGTGCATTTTTTAAAGGGGAAAATGCGGTCCAAAAGCCGTTTGATTTCATTTGCCGCCCCCGAGTCAGGATAGGGGCCAAAATACATGGCACCGTCTTTTTTGATTTGACGCGTAATGAGCAATCGTGGGTATTGCTCGTTGACCGTAATCTTGATAAAAGGGTAAGACTTATCATCTTTTAGCCGAATGTTGTACTTGGGTTGGTTTTCTTGGATGAGATTGATTTCAAGCAATAGGGCTTCAGTATTTGACCCTGTCACAATATACTCAAAATCCGCAATCTCAGACACCAATAATTCCGTCTTGGTATCGTGACTACCGTGGAAATAACTCCGAACACGGTTTTTCAGATTTTTAGCCTTTCCCACATAAATAATCTTGCCATGCTTGTCTTTGTGGATATAGCATCCTGGACTATCTGGCAATAATTGTAATTTGTGTTTAATCAGTTCGTTCATACCCTTTATTATAACAAATTCAGGACTCATAGGATAACATAAGCACACAAAAGCCACGTCAGACGTTTTGGGCACAAAAAAACTGAGCCTTTCGACTCAGATTTTTGTCAAAAATTACCAAATACCTAGAGAATATTGCATGAAGAGGCTCACGCAAGTAATTGCTACCCAACAAATAGCCCCAAGCATGATGGCTTGTCCACCAGTTTTGACCAATTTCACAGGGTTGGTATTCAAACCAATAGCTCCCATAGCCATAACGATGAAGAATTTTGAAAGAACTTTTAAGTTATCAAAAATCACAGTGTCAACACCCATGCTGCTGGCAATTGTTGTGATGATTGATGCCATCAAGAAGAATAAAATAAAGGTTGGGAAAGATTTACGCAATTGGAAGGTTTGTTTAGCTTCTCCACCATTTTTTTGCATTTTATAAGCTCTGTAAAATGACAAACCTAAGGTAATCGGGATAATAGCCAATGTACGTGTTAATTTAACAATGGTTGCTCCGTCAAGTGTATTTGAACCGTGTACAGCATCCCAAGCTGTTGCAGCCGCTGTTACAGATGAGGTATCATTAACGGCTGTACCTGCAAAGACCGCAAAACCGTGGTTTGACAAGTGAAGCAATTCCCCAAGGGTTGGGAAAATCAAGGCTGCCAAGATGTTGAACAAGAAGATAACTGAGATACTTTTAGCCACTTCTTCGTCTTTGGCTTGGATAACTGGCGCTGTCGCTGCAATGGCTGAACCACCACAAATAGATGACCCAACACCAACCAAGGTTGCTGTATTGACGTCAAGCTTCAACCATCTTTGCAAAAGAAAGGCAATGATTAACGATACCAAAATGGTGCTGATGATAATAGGTAAAGATTCTGTCCCTACTTTCACCACTTGGGTCAAGTTAAGACCAAATCCCAAAAGCACAACGGCGATTTGCAAAACGTATTTTGAAGTGAAGGCAATCCCTTCCACCGTTTGTTCACGATTAGTGTGAAAATTACCGATAATCATACCAAGCAAAATGGCAAATACCGGAGCACCAACAAGAGGGAATTTTTCCCCTAAAAACCAAGCTGGCAAGGCTAAAATGGTACAAAATAAAACACCGGGAACTTTTTTCTGAAATGTCATAATAGTTTCACACTCCTTTTCATGACAATAATTATACCCCCTCTTAACTATAATGTAAAATTATTCTTTTTTATGATATAATAACAAAAAAGAATGATAAAGGACAAATCCCACCATGTTGGACTATCGTGTGTTTACGTTTATGAAAGTATGTGAAACCATGAACTTTACCCAAGCCGCCAAGGAACTTCACATCACACAACCTGCTGTCACCAAGCACATTCAAGCCTTGGAAATCGAGTATCAAACCAAGCTCTTCACCTTTTCAGGAAAACATTGCCAATTGACGCAAAACGGCGAAGAGTTGCTGAATTTGCTCATGACCATCAACAATGACATCCAGCATTTCAAATCGGATTTGAAGAAAGATGTCAAACCATTGAATTTTGGCGCCACTTCCACCATCGGGGAATTTATCTTGTGTGACTCCTTGATTCACATCTTTTCACAATATTCCCAATACCAATTCAACATGCTGGTCAATAATACCACGTCCTTGCTCAAGGCACTGGATCAAGGAAAGATTGATTTTGCCATTATCGAGGGCTTTTTCTCCAAGGAAAAATACGATTTTCTCCCTTACACGTCAGAGCCCTTCATCGCCGTTGCTTCGTCGCAGTCAGATTTAAATGGCAAAGCTGTGACCTTGGAAACCTTGTTGGATTATCCTATTATCATCAGAGAACAGGGGTCTGGCACGCGTGAAATGCTGTCGCTCATTCTCAAAGAAAACAACCTATCTATCAATGATTTTCGACAAGTCACTGAAATTGGTAGCCTCAATATGATTCGCAGCTTAGTCGCGCACAATGTAGGGATTAGTTTTGTTTATCGCAGCGTGGTCAAAAATGAATTGGCTTCTGGAAAATTGGTGGCCATCGACCTTGATATTCCACCAGTTTGGCATGATTTTACTTTTATCTGGCGAAAAAATAGCCATTTTAAAACATTTTACCAAGATATTTTTAAACTATTTTTAGAAAATAAGGACTTGATTAAAAACCAAAATTAACGTAAACTAAGTAATTAAATGGGCACAGCTTGTAACTTAGAAAGGGCATATATGCATACAACAGTTGACATCACAGAGCTTTTACAATATGGGGAGAGGGTCACATTTAAAAAAGGGGACTGCCTAGCCACATCCATCGCAGGAGAGTCTCACGGGGACATCTTCATCCTGTCTTCAGGCATTTGCGCACTCTCGTCCATTTCTCTTGACGGCAAGGAAACCACCTACCTCTACTTTAAGAGAGAACAATTTGTCGGATTTACATCCCTTATGACAACCTTTAATTTAAATTATTATGGCAAAAAGACCTTCTCTATCATTGCTAAAACCCCTTGCGTTGCTTACCGCATTTCAAACCGCAGTTTTCAGGAATTGCTCGGTTTTCCATCTATCACAGCGCTGATGGTCAATACCCTCACTGAAAACTTGGTGTATTTGATGGAGCATTTTCATAGCAGCAAAAACGAACCTGCCCTTGTGCAATTCAGCCGCTTTTTGATGGACCAAGCTGAGCAAGAACCTTCTGGCGAGCTGTTGCTCGATACTGTCTTTACTTACCAAGAAATCGCCAGCTATCTTGGTATGCATTCTGTGACAATTGCCCGCATGGTCAAAGCCCTGCGTGAAGAAGGCCTGATTGACAAGGTTGGCCACCAAATTCGCATCATCAATCCTCAAAAAATGACAAACCTCATCACCGAAGAACAAAAAATTGATTACTAAATCATGACTACCCGTTAATGGGTGATCATGATTTTTTTGCTTCTGACAGCTTGATAGCGTGATGGACTGAAAGTCATATAAACAAACAGCTGAAGTCATCTGACTCCAGCTGTTCATTGTTAACCGACAAAAATTATTCTACAGTATGACGCTCTCCTAGTAAATAATCGTCCACATTTTCAAACATCTCTGATAGGCTAAGTGGTTTACGTCCTGTCAATTTAACAAAATCACTAACTGGAACATCTAAAAAGCCTTCTGTCACTGTTGTACCAAAACTTACCATACCTTCTGATGTAGCTTGGATAGGACTCTTACTAAAGTCACCGTCAGTATCTCTTGGAACTCCAATAGAATCGAAATAGGCATATAATTCATCGTCTGTTAATTTATTATATGCGATATGATTTCCTGTTGCCTTATTGGCAATGTCTAGAAAGTTTTGATAAGAAATCGGTTCAATACCATTAATATTCAATACTTCACGATGAAGAAGGTCATTGGAAAGGGCACAACTCACAGCAAAGGCTGCATCTCGACGAGAAATAAACCAAACTCGACCATCGCCCATATTTTTAGAAATAACCTCTTCTTTTGCATCCACTGCTCTTAAATAATCACTAATAAAAGCTTCTGCAAATAAAGAATTACGAAGGAAAATGTAGTCTAATGGTGAATTCTGAATGATAGCTTCTGTAAAACTATGGTCTATATTTTCAATACTTGGATTAAGTGGGTGACTATCTGAAAGTACTGAGGTGTATACAATTTGTCTAACATTTGCTTTAACACAAGCTTCAACTACATTTTGATGAACTTTACAACGTTTTTTCACCAACAAAAGGCATTGAAATCGGAAGTACTTTATTTGCATTTTCAAACACTTTTACAAGATTCTCCAATGAGTTAAAATCAGCTACTGCTGTCTTAATACCTTGTTCTTGATAAGGTTTTAATGCTTCCTCTCTAGGTGCAGTAAATAATAAATCGTCCTTTGGTAACAAATTTTGAATATGTTTAGCGACTTGTGAGCCAAAGTTTCCATCAACACCATTAACAACAATTTTTGTCATAATACTTCTCCTTAAAAGATATTTACTTTATTGTTAGTTTTATTATAATGTAAACGCTATCTAAAATTCAATCCTATTTTTTTATGGCCCATTAGAAATCATAATAAGGAATTATCAAAAATGGTTAGAAAATCAATAAGTGTTTGATTTTTAGAATCTTTTTGAGAAGCTAGAACAATTTCATAAGTATGCCAGCTACCTTCAATCGGAATGCTTCGAATCATTCCATCTAATTTAGATAAATTAAAATCATCTGTTCCAAATCCAATAAGTTGTTCTGATAATATATAAAAGAAACTTTCTTCAAAATCATCAACCGTCCTAGCAATATTAGGATAAAAGCCATCTTTTAGCGAACGTTCTTTCATAATGACATAACTTTTACCCATGCTCTCCTCACTCAACATTAACAAAGGATACTGATACAGTTCCGAAACATTAATAACCTGATAATCAAATAGTAGGTGTCCCTGAGCGACCAATGCATTATATCTACCTGATTTTATCACTAATTTTGAAATGTTTTTACTGGTAAATTCTTCTCCAAATGATAATGCCAAATCAGAAATATCTTTTGTAACATAGGTTTCAATATTTTTTCCTTCTACTTTTTTAATTGAATGTTGATAGGAAAGCCAATTTCTTTAAGATAGGAGATAAAAGGTAGGGGTAATCTTAAATCATATAAAGAAGTATAGGCAATACTGAGTCTTGGCTTCAAGGTATTTATTGAATGTTGTATTTGAATTTTTGTTTCTTCATACTGCTTTAACATCATTTTGCATTATTATATAGCATTTTTTCAGCTAAAGTTGGTTGAATAGGAGTCACACTTCTATCAAAAAATTTCGTGTTAAATTCTTTTTCAAGTGAAGAAATGTATTGGCTAATAGATGCTTGTGAAATAAAGTTTTTACGAGCTGTTTCTATATAATTTCTACATTCATACAAATCTATGAAGTATTTTAATTTTTCAATATGCATAGAAATTCTCATTTCATTTTTAGTTATTCTATTATATCATGAGGTATTGCAAATAATTAGAATCCTAATAAAATTATAATAAAAACCTCTTGAAACGAAACAGTTCAAAAAGTTTTGGTTATTTATCTCCCCTCCAATCGCTCCTTGAGTTTTTCAACGAAAAGATAGGCGGCGGGGCAAAAGAGGGTATTTTTAATAGTAAGGTTATTGATTTGGTAAATCTTTTTACGGTCGGTGTGGGGAAATTCACGGCACGCTTTGGGACGGACATCGTAAATGGTACACAAATTATCGCTGCCTAGGAAAGGGCAAGGCATGCTTTGGAAAACCTTGTCGCCGTCCTCGTCAACACGAAGATAAGCGTCCTCAAAGACTGATAATTTCATGCGAAAAGCCTTTGAAATGCGGGTAATATCTGCTTCAGTGAAAAGCGGTCCCAGACTTTTACAACAATTCGCACACTGGGTGCAATCAATCTCTTGAAAGACTTCCGTGTGGATTTCCTGCGTGATTTTGTCAAGGTTTTTAGGGGCCTTTTTCTTGAGGGTTGCTAAAAATTTGCGGTGTTCTTTTTGCTTTTGCTGAGCCAATTCGTGGTAACGCTCAATATCCAATTCTGTCATTTTTGCACTTTCTAACAATTTTCAATCAGAGATCATTATAGCATAAATCACAAAAGACTCAACCGCCATTTTAGCGACGCGTCAAGAGAGCAGCACGCTCCTGTTGCTTTATTTCTTGGATGAGGCGCTGAAATTCTGCAGCCACGGCTTGGCTATTAGCTCTGCTTTTTTGTGGCTGAAAGGTCAGATTTTCCAAAAAGACAGGATCGGTGCCCTTTTCTTGGTAAATATTGCCCTGAAAGAAATAACGCTTGGTCTTTTTGTCAATGGCAAGCAAGGATGAACGCCAACGTGCTTTGGGCTGAGAATTAGGTTTCCAGCTGATTTTTAATTGTTGCTCCAGATAATACCACCCCATTAAACTCAAGGAAATGGCTTGGTTTTTGTTGTGGTCTTGATAGGTACAAAACACCTCGGTCGCTTGGTCTTTGAGTGTCAAAAAAGGGTGAAAATCTTGGATGCCTTGGTAATCTTCGTAGGTCATCTCAGAAGCTTTTGTATCCTGCTGAAATACTACCGAATGAGCATCACGAAAGGGATCATAGACTTCTTCTATAACCTTTTTCTTAGACAAAATGGCCTCAATCTCAGCGTCCGAATAATAGGTAACGTCCGACACCCGAACTTTTCGGTCACTTGGCACCTGCAAAACCTGAACACTCGCACGCGCTTTTGCCGGCACAGACAAGATACCTTGATAAAGCGTCTTTTGACTAAATGTTTTGAGGCGCTTGAGGTACGAGCTATACCCTTGCTGCGAATGATTAAGGGCGTAAGATCCGTTTGCATCTTTAAAAACAATAACAAATTGTAGGTTTTTGCGTTTTTTATCCCGACGAAAAATAGGTGTGCTAAACTGGGCATCATTTTTGAATAGTTTCAGAAAATGCCCTGCCTTGACGATATGAGTGTGAGCAATGTGTTTCATGATTTTAGTGTAACACGCTAATGCTAAATTGTCACGGCAAGGTTAAAGGGCCTTGTAATCTGCGTCACTAACGGCCTCCAGCCAGATGGTTTTGGTATTATTACCAGACACCTCGATGGCAATATGGCTAAACCAAGCATTCTTTTTAGCGCCATGCCAATGTTTAACGTTAGCTGGAGTGACGATGACCTTGCCTGGCTCAAGGCTTACCGCTTCCTTGCCTTCTTCTTGATACCAACCTTGCCCAGCTGTGCAAATCAATACCTGACCGCCACCCTTATCTGCTTGGTGAATATGCCAATGATTGCGACAACCAGGCTCAAAGGTCACATTTGCGAGAAATAAAGGCGACTCCTCATCCACCAAGGGATTGAGAAAAGATTGCCCGTCAAAATACTGTGCAAAAGCATCATTTGCCTGCCCTTTTCCGAAAACATTTGCCTGATCAAATGCCACTTTGTCCATTTCTGTATTCGTCATAGTAAACTCCCTTCTTTAATCGTCCTACCAAATGTCCTTAGCTAGGCGAAAAACAGCCCAAGCTTTTGGTCAGCCTGCATAGAAAGCCACATGGGTAACTACTGCCGCTATTTCTTCCTTGCTAACGCCGTGATTTTTAGCATTTTCAAGGTGATGCGCCATCGAACTATCGGTTATACCTTGTGCCATGAGGGTCACTACCGTAATAAGGCAGCGGGTTTTCAAGTCAATAGCCGTGTCGTTCCAATTTTCACCAAAAAGCACATCATCGTTAAAATGAGCAAATGCTGGCGCAAAATCACCCAATTGGTCACGTCCTGCTGTTTGTTTAATGGTCATTGTTCTCTCCTTTCTGGTAGAAAGTAAAATCACATCACTTAAAGTTTAAATGAACTAATCCTTTTAACTGTTTCAGGATCAACATGGGAAAAGAATTGACTCTCCCCCATATCAAGTTTCAAAATTGCTTCCATATCATCTTTTGTTAAAACAAAATTAAAGACATCAAAATTTTGCTCCATACGATTTTTATGCACGGTCTTAGGAATGACAATAACATCACGTTGAATCAAATAACGAAGGGCGACTTGTGCAGCCGATTTATGGTATTTTCGCCCAATATTAACAAGTGTTTCATTTGTAAAGAAATCATTGCGCCCTTCTGCGAATGGTCCCCAAGATTCTATTTGAATACCATATTCATCCATTGTCTGACGGGCTTTCAATTGTTGATTAAAGACATGTGTCTCAATTTGATTGACCATAGGCGTAACATCCGCAAAAATAGCTAAATCTGCCACACGATCAGGGGCAAAATTGCTAATACCAATT
>NZ_DEQF01000049.1:47788-61095 GCF_002360305.1 Streptococcus sp. UBA3373
CACCAAATGGCTGGTGGAGAAGGACTAAATCAATATAGTTTGTTTGAAGTTTAGCTAAAGAAGCATCCAGAGAAGCTTTTGCTTTCTCATAGCCATAATTGCTTATCCAAATTTTAGTTGTGATAAAAAAATTTTCACGTGCAATCCCTGACTTACGGATAGCATTTCCAACAGCTTCTTCATTCTTATAGGATTGAGCTGTATCAATTAAACGATAACCAACTAAAATGGCATCACTAACCACACGCTCGCATTCATCGATATTAGGAATTTGGTAAACTCCAAATCCTAAAATAGGCATTTTAATACCGTTTGATAATGTTTTGTATTCCACTAGGTTCTCTTTTCCACATCAAGATTTTGTGATTTCTTCGTTAAACAAATGCTGTTCTTTTTTAAGAACGATGTTTTGGTAGTTTTGAATTTTGCGGTTGAGTCGTCTGTGGGCTTCTTGCAATTCGGCAATGCGGGCTTCTAATTTGACACGTTCTTCTTCTAATAAGTCTAGCCTTGCTTGTTCGGTGCCATCACCTGCTTCCACCAAGCCCATGTACTCAATCAAGGATTCGATGCCAACGCCTGCTCTTCTGAAACAACGGACAAATTCCAAGGCCGCAATGTCACGTTCTGAAAAATCACGAACGCCCGACGCCTGACGTTTGACGCGTGGAATCAAGCCAATCCGCTCATAATAACGAATCGTATCTGCCGAAATCCCTGTCTGCTCGCTAACGGTTTTGATATTCATAGGTCATCTCCTCTCTTTGTTACCTTCAGTATATACCTTAGAGTCCACTCCAAGTCAATCCCAAAAAGGAACTTTTTAGTAAAAATATAATCGTTTTCTAAAATAGGCTGGAACACCAAAAAAAGCACCCAGACCAATCTAAGTGCTAAACAATTTCATCACTCTCTTCTATCGTCCCAATAGTCGCGGAAACGATTCAAATCAGGCAGGGACAAATTGCCTCTGTCTTTAGTCAAGGTAGCTAATTTACTGTGTCCCATAAAAGCCCCCAAAAAGAGCTTGGCCGACTTGGCTAGGAGAAACTTCTTCTCTGCTCCAATAGAGTAAAAGGAGATTAGACTAGCAGAGAGTTTCGACATAAATTCTCGATTAACCGCCAAATCGTTGATACTGGTAATGCCACTGGACATGAGGGTGTCAAACAAGGTATCAAACAAGAGTTTTAATTCTTGGCTTGATAAATCATCCGTCCACTGTTTAAAGGTTTTTTCAAGATTTCGGCTCAATTCTGTTGGATGCTCGGCAATTAGCCATTGGCCTGTTTCAGCGTCCATTTGCCAATTGGTCAAAGCGTGCTGCATGATGCCCACACCTTGACTTTGAACGATAACTGGCTCGATGTCATTGTACAACATCACCCCAACGATAGACTCTTCTGGTCGAATAACCCGCACCTTATCGCGAATTGCTCGGTAACCTTCTTTTGCAAGGTCGGCTTCATTAAGCCCTGGAGAATCCAACATATAAATCTGCGTGATTTGCGAGCGAAGGTCAGGACGCACATTAGCCGCCGCGTATAGGGCTAAATTGCCACCTTTAGAATGCCCTGACAAGGTAAAAGAACCCGCATTCTCACTTAAAATTTCTTCCAAATATTTCAAAGACGAACGATGAGCTGGGATTTCTCGCACATAACTCAGTTTGAAATCTTCCTTCCAACCAATCAAGGTGTCATCAGTCCCACGAAAAACCAGTTGGCGATAATCTAACTGAGGTAAACTAAAGACCATTGCCGCAAACTGTCTTTCGTATTCTTCGTCCACATCATTGACATAATAAGACACGTGCAAATCCGCAAAACGGTCCGATTCCGCCACTGTTTTTAGCAAATCAATACGTGATTTAGTCGCCAAAAAATTGCGGTCCAAGGTCTTTTCCCCCGTGCTATACGGACGAAAAACTTCTTGCACCAAGACATCCTTGGTCACATCGATACTGGCATCCAGTTCTTCAAAACAAAAATAACCCAACTCATTTAGGCACATTTTATCCGCCTCATTAAGTGGAAAAGCCTCGAAAGTCTTGTCTTGATGTTGCGTCACATAATCGTTTATTGTCCCCATAAGTCCCCCTTTTGCGAAACACGCCATCTGATTGCTGCTCAATGGGCAATCGTTTACACTCCTATTATCTCATATTTTTGAAAAAAATGGATTTTAACTGTATTTTTTTCATGTTTTCCTCATGTATTTTCAAAAAATGGCAAAAAAACAGTTAGGGCTGCTCCTAACTGTCAGCTTATTTGATAATGTGTTCCATACGGGTTTCTTGCGGGGTCATGCCTTGATGTTGGTAAAAACGCAGAGCCGCTTCATTGGCATTCCAAACGTTCAAGGTCACATTGTAGCAACCAATCTCTTTCGCATAAGACAAGGCAAACTGGTACAACTGCTCCCCAATTTTGTGCCCACGCGCTGCCGCGTCCACACACAAATCATCGATAAACAAGGTTTTGTGAGGAACTTTTGGCGCTTGTGCTTCCTCAATGATAGTAAACATATGCCCCAACACCTTGCCCTCTTCGCCTTCATAGACAAAAATAGGACGCTTATCATCAGAAAGCAGATCTGCCAATTCTTGCTCCGTGTATTTCACACCTTTAGCTTGGAACAAATCAGGTCTTACTGCATGATGTACGGACAAAACTTGTTGCAAAAGGTCCATTAAGCTTGGAATATCAGCACTTGTCGCAAGTCTAATGGTCATGTCTAACTCCCCCATATCTCTTTTTATCTATTATACCATCTTCTTTGTGGCTTGTAACTACGGCAGAGCTTATTTTTCTAATGCCCTGGCCAAGCGGATGTTCCTCCTAGCACATTTACGACTTGGTAACCTTCTTGGTCCAAAAACAAACTTGCCCGCTCAGAACGCCCACCGATCTGACAAATCACATAATAAAGCATGTCCTTATCTAATTCTTGGTACCGTTCGACCAATTCACTCAATGGTAAATTAACCGCCGTTGGCACGTGCCCTGTGGCATATTCGTCTGGCTCACGGACATCAAGCACATGACATTGTTGTCTTTGCAGGTGTTCTTTCAGGTCCTGTGTTGTAATGGTTTTAATCATAATGCATCTTATCTCCTTTTTTATTCTCATTTATTAACATAAAAAGATGTTTTTTGTGTTATCGTTTGCATTTCTTAATGCCATTTTGTCAAAAAGGTGCTATACTTATCCTTAGTAACGTTTATGCGTTCATAAAGGAGGCCTCATGACTAAACAAGAAATGGTTAATTATCTCTTAGACTACTTGCTAAAGGAAAATTCGCAATACAAAGCAATTCATATTCCAGAGGATTTGTCAGGTCAAGAGTCCTTATTGCGTGCTCTATTAAATGTTCGTCCTCCAATGGCGACATCTCGGCACTTCCTCTCTGTTCAAAACGATTATTTGCAATTAAAAGCGGCAGAGCGTGTAGTGGTTTTTCTCAACCACTTACACACTGTTCCCAACGATGAGCGTTTTTACGTTTGGAAGGGGGATATTACACGGCTAAAAGTTGACGGTATTGTTAATACGGCGAGTCGTCATCTGCTAGGCTGCTTTAAACCTTTGCATAATTGCTCGGAAAATGCCATCCACACTTATGCGGGTGTTCAGCTGCGACAAGATTGTTACAATCTCATGGAGCAACAGCCTTATGAAGAACCAACAGGAACAGCCAAAATCACACCCGCTTACAATCTGCCTGCCAAATTTGTCCTACACACCGTCAGCCCTAATCTCAGCGGACCTCTGACCCCCATGTCTAAGGATTTGCTGACGCAAACCTATTTGGCTTGCTTGGGCTTGTCTGAGAAAAATCAGCTAGAATCCGTGGCACTACCTGCGATTAATTCTAGCAAGGACCCGCATTTTGTCGATGAAAATGTCGCTGAAGTCGCCGTCCAAACAACCAAACAATTCTTAGAACAAAGCCACTTTGTCAAAAAAGTCATCTTTGCCGTCAATAACGATAAAGAACGCCATATTTATCAAAAGTTGTTGAATTGATTCCAATCATCAACCTCAAAACCGTTAGCAATAGCTAACGGTTTTTTCTTACTCAACAATGGCTTTGGCAATGTCTTCTGGGCTGATATTGGCAAAGTAAAGGCTTGTGTCTATAGTTTGGAGTTTAGCTAGGACGTCTGAATACTCATAGCGAAGGCCAATAAGGGCTTTCTCAATATCTGAAACGTCTTTGATGCCAAAGAAGTCACCGTAGATTTTAATGCCCTGAATGATGGATTTGTCTATGTCAGCATAAATGGTTAGTTTACCTGCTGGGTAGCGAACCGAGCGCTTGATTGTGTACTCAGGAGCTGTGCCGTAGGTCCAATCCCAGGTGCCAAATTGTTGGTCTGCCAAAGTCTGAATGGCTTGCAATTCCTGCTCTGAAAAATGGTATTGGGTCATGTCAGGGTACAATTCTCGCATTTTGTTGAGCAATTTTTCTGAGAAATCATCAACCGTGATTTTTTCAGGCAATTCATCCAAGATATTGGTCACACGCGCACGCACAGACTTCACACCTTTGGATTGGATTTTATCCTTTGAGATCTGCAAGGCATTGCCAAGAACGGTCATATCCACGTCAAAGAGCAGGCAACCGTGGTGCATCATTCGCCCCTTGTAGTAAGCTTGGGCATTACCACAAAATTTCTTGCCGTCAATCTCAAGGTCGTTTCGTCCTGTGAAAGTTGCCGTTACGCCGAGATCCGCCAAAGTGGCAATAACAGGCTGAGAAAAGGTCTTGAAATCAAAAGCCCCTTCTTGAGATTTGTTGGAAATAATCGTGTAATTGAGATTGTTGAGGTCGTGGTAAACGGCTCCGCCACCTGACAAACGCCGCACCACATGGATACCATGCTCATCTGTGTAAGCCTTATTTATTTCCTCAATAGCATTTTGATGCTTGCCGATAACAATAGTTGGCTCGTTAATCCACAGGATAAATAGCTCATCTTCTTCTAATAATTCACGAAAAGCATAGGCTTCCAAGGCAATGTTGTAGGCTGGATTGTGAGAATGATTGATAATGTATTTCATCTAATGGTCCTTATCTTTGAGAATGGCGAGGTGTTGGTGGGTTGTGAATGGCTTCTCCGATAGTATCCATGAAGGCTTCGTACATATTTTCAGAGAAGGTTGGGTGTCCATGAATGGCTTGTGCCACATCATCAACGGTCAATTCATTTTCCATAATGGTTGCGGCTTCGTTAATGAGTTCGGCTGCAGCAGGTCCAATAATGTGAACGCCAAGAATTTCATGGTATTTGCGGTCTGCAATGACTTTGACAAAACCTTGCACTTCGTTAGATGCTAAGGCTCGTCCGTTGCCAGCAAAGCTTGATTTGCCAATTAAAACATCGCCGTATTGTTCTCGTGCCGCTTCTTCCGTCAGACCAACCATGGCAACTTCTGGATGGGTATAAACAGCTGCTGGGGTGTATTTGAGGTTGGCTTTGCGATGATTGCCACGAATAGCATTTTCAGCAGCCACTTCGCCCATACGATAAGCAGCGTGCGCCAGCATTTTTTGCCCATTGACATCACCTGGAGCGTAAATGCCTGGGATAGAGGTTTCTTGGTAGGCATTGACTTTGATGCGGTTGCCTTCCATTTCCAGATTGAGGTTTTCAAGTCCTTGCATTTGTGGAACGCGTCCGATAGATAGCAGGGCTTTTTCAGCTTGAATGCTTTCGCCATTTGTCAGGGTCAAGGTCAACTGGTGATTGCTTTCCTTGATTTCCGCTACGCCAACATTGGTCTTGATGGTCATGCCCTTTTTAGTGAGAATTTTTTGCAATTCTTGAGACACTTCTTTATCCATGGCTGGAATAATGCGGTCTGCCATTTCGATAACAGTGACATCAACACCGTAAGACGCCCACACCAAACCAAGTTCAATTCCAACAACGCCACCGCCCATAACAGCTAGTGACTTAGGCATTTCTCGCAAATCTAAAATATCATCAGAGGTCAAAACAAGAGGTGACTCAATACCTGGAATGTTAATCCGCGATACTTTTGAACCTGTCGCCAAAATAATACTATGCCCCTGAATGGTTTGAGAGCCAATGGTTACGGTTTTATCTGGATTAACCTGAGCAAGACCATCAAAAATAGTAACCTTGTTAGCCTTCAAGAGCCCACGAACACCGCCTGTCAAGGTTTTAACAACCGAATTTTTAAAATCAACGGTTTTATCCATGTCAATGCTGTAATTGGTTGAGGCGAGGTTTATTCCGCGTCCAGCAGCAATTTTGAGTCCGTCCAAAATTTCAGCGTTTTTGAGATAAGTTTTGGTTGGAATACAGCCAACATTGAGGCAGGTACCACCAAATTCAGATTTTTCAACGATGGCTACTTTAGCTCCTAATTGAGCCCCACGAATAGCGGCATAATAACCTGCAGGACCGCCACCGACGACAATCATATCGTATTCCTCAGCTGCCAGCAACACTTTGTCATGGTTGGTTTTGGCCACTGAAACGGCTGGCGGAACGACCAAGCCTGCTGCAGTTAGGTCTGAGACAGCTTTATCGGCTGTCCTTTGCAGACTTGATTCGACGGCCTCACCCTCAGCACCAATGTAACCAATGATTTCTGTGACAGGGACAACATCGCCTGCAGGATGCACAATCTTTAAAAGTACCCCTGAATCCTCGGCTTCGATTTCCATATTGGTTTTGTCAGACATGATTTCAAGGAGAATATCGCCCTCGTTCACAGAATCCCCTTCGGCTTTTTTCCACTCTAAGATTTCGCCCTCTTGCATGTCAACGCCGAGCTTGGGCATGATAATTTCTACTGCCATTGCTTTTTCCTTTCTGTTAATTAGATGAGCAATTCCAAAGGATTTTCAAGAAGTGCTTTCAAATCCAGCATGAATTTGGCACCGTTCATGCCATCCACTAGCCTGTGGTCAATGGTCAAACTCGTTCCCATAATAGGACGAATAACCACCTCACCTTCATATGCTACTGGCGTATCAATCGTCGCTGAAATACCTAAAATAGCCGAATTTGGCTGGTTGATAATGGGGTTAAATGATTTAGTGCCAAACATCCCCAGATTAGTGATTGAGAAGGTTGATCCTGACATTTCTGCCGCTTTTAATTTGCCAGCCTGCGCTTTTTGAATGACGTCTTTTGAAGCCACCACGAATTCTGACAAAGTCATTTGGTCTGCACCGTGAACCACAGGTACCACTAAGCCGTCTGAAAGCCCAACGGCAATTCCTAAATTCACAAAATGATGGAGTTCAATGTCCTGCGCATCATGTATCAAAGAAGCGTTAAGAAAATGGTGTTCTTCCTTCATCAAGGTTTTAACTACAGCAAGCCCAATCAAATCGGTAAAGGTCACCTTGTAACCTGTTTTGGTCTTGATTGGCTCAAGCAATTGCTGACGCAGCGCTATGAGATTGGTCATATCGATATCGTAATTTAAGGTAAAGGTTGGCGCCGTGAAATAAGATTGGGTCATGCCTCTTGAAATAGCCTTACGCATAGCAGACATCTTGATCACTTCAACGCCGTCTTGGGCTTGATTCACAGCAAGAGGTGTTTTTTGCGAAGTAGCCACTTTTTCTGCTGGCACACTGGCTAAAACATCTTCTTTGGTAATTTTGCCACGCGCCCCTGTACCAACCAAAGTATTCAAATCAACGCCCTTATCTTGCGCAATCTTGCGAGCCAAAGGTGTCACGCGCACTGCCTTAAAGGCCTGCACATCTGCTTCATGCACACGCCCATTGGCACCGCTTCCCGTCACTTTTTCAAGGTCAATCCCTCGCTCCCGCGCTAGCTTTCTAGCAGCTGGGGTCGCACGAACCTTGCCATTATCCACTTTTTTAGGGGCAGTAGCTGGCGCTGACACACCTGACAAGGATTGGGCTGGTGCTTCCTGAGTTGACGGACTTGGACTAGCCGTCTCCTCTCCCACAGAATCAGGGAGGGCTTCACCTGCTGCACCGATGTATCCGATTACTTTGGTCACAGGCACAGCATCACCCGCAGGATGCACGATTTTCAAAAGAACTCCTGAATCCTCAGCTTCGATTTCCATATTGGTCTTGTCAGACATGATTTCAAGCAAAATATCGCCCTCTTGGACACTATCTCCTTGGGCTTTTTTCCACTCTAGGATTTCACCTTCTTGCATATCTACGCCGAGTTTTGGCATAATAATTTCCTTTGCCACAGGCCACACCTCCCTTAGTTGTCGCGTCCATTGCGTGCCATTTGATACAGAGCAGCTTTAATCTTTGTCACATCTGGTAAAATACCTTCTTCCAAGACGCGAGCATAAGGCACTGGCACATCTTCACTAGCCAGTCGCACGATAGGATAGTCTAAGTAATCAAAAGCATCACTCTCAGTCACCCGCGCAGCAATTTCCCCAATAAAGCCACCTGTTTTGTAGGCATCATTAACCAACATGAGGCGTCCTGTCTTTTTAACCGACTGGATAATCAGGTCCATATCAAGCGGGATAAGGGTCCTTGGGTCAACCACTTCAACGCTGATACCATCTTGTGCCACCTCGTCAGCTGCCTGCAGCACACGCTCCAACATTCGGCCATAAGACACAATTGTCACATCTGTTCCTTCACGCTTAATCTCACCCTTACCAAGTGGTAGATACTCCTCAGCATCCAAACTCACTTCTTCTTTTTTGCCGTAGAGGGCTTTTGGTTCCATGAAAATGACAATATTATTATCTCGAATGGCTGATTTTAAGAGCCCTTTAGCATCGTTAGCCGTTCCTGGTGCAACCACCTTAATGCCTGGAATATGGGTCAACCAAGCCTCTAGCGATTGCGAATGTTGGGCAGCTGAGCCGATGCCAGAACCAGAGGCCACACGGAAGGTCACGGGTGTTTTTAGACCACCACCAAACATATAATTGTTTTTAGCACCGTTATTAACAATGGCATCAAGGGCAATGGTGATGAAATCCATAAAGGTCACATCCACAATAGGACGCAGACCTGTAATAGCAGCCCCAATAGCACTCCCTGCAATCGCCGCCTCTGAAATCGGCGTGTCTTTCACTCGTTTGGCACCAAATTCTTCAATCAGACCTACAGACGTTCCAAAGTCACCGCCATAAATCCCGACGTCCTCACCCATGAGAAAAACCATGTCGTCTTTGCGCATTTCCTCAGCCATCGCAAGATTAATGGCTTCACGAAAGGCCATTTGTTTTGTTTCAGTCATTATCTCTCTCCTTTTTGATGCAAATGCCTAGTCAGCCCAAACATCTTCAAATGCCACTGCTAAATCTGGCTCAGGGCTATTTTGAGCAAAAGCGTAAGCGTCATCGATTTCTTTGACCACTTGAGCATCCAAAGCATCCAATGCTTCAGCGTCAACCAAGTGATTGTCCGTCAAATAGGTGCGAAAGAGGACCAGCGGGTCTTTTTTCTTCCACTCATCGACTTCTTCCTTGCTGCGGTATTTTCCAGCATCGGCCGTTGAATGCCCAAACCAGCGGTAAGATTCTACTTCCACGATGGCTGGTCCCTTACCAGCACGCACATGCGCAACCGCCTTACCCATCGTGTCGTAAACCGCCAACACATCATTGCCATTTTCACAGTAAAAACCTGGAATGCCATAAGCTTCCGCACGCGTGTAAAGGTGAGGGGTGTTGGTTGCTTTTGTGATGTCCATCGAAATACCGTAACGGTTATTGATGATAAAGAAAATCACTGGCAAGTGCCATGTGGCAGCTAGGTTCACGGATTCATGGAAAGACCCTTCGTTGGTTGCTCCATCACCCGAAAAAGCCACGACAATATTGCCTGTTTGCTTGTAGTCTTGTGTCAGGGCGGCACCAACAGCTAGGGCATAGCCACCCCCTACAATACCATTGGTACCGTAATTGCCTTTTTCAAAATCCGCTAGGTGCATCGAGCCCCCACGGCCTTTAGATACCCCATTCACCTTGCCTGCCAATTCGGCCATCATTTTATTCAAATCCATGTCCTTGGCAATACACTGCCCATGCCCACGGTGATTTGAAAAAATAATATCATCATAGGTCAAGTGAGCCATAGCCCCAACACTAGCTGCTTCTTCCCCCACAGAAAAATGCGTCATGCCTTGCACAAAGCCTCGGCGGACGAGTTTATTGATGCGCAGGTCAAACTCACGAATGCGCTGCATTTTGAGATACATCTCTATATAGTTTTCACGTGACAAATTCATCTGATTGCCCTCCAAAATTTCCATGTCTTACTCTCTTTATCATAAGCTATTATTGGTCAAATCACAAATTATTTAACCGCTTTTTTGAAAACGATTTAAAGAAAAAAACAACCCTGAAAACAGTTCAGCCATTTTCAAAGGTTGTTTGGATGGGTTAGTCGCTAATTGCGTTTCCTGTATAAAGTTGGTAATAGCGTCCTTTTTGCGCCATCAAATCATCATGGTTACCCCGTTCGATGATACGACCACGCTCAAGCACCATGATGCAATCAGCATTGCGAACCGTTGACAAACGGTGGGCAATAACAAAAGTTGTGCGCCCTTTCATGAGAGCGTCCATCCCTTCTTGGACGTGCACTTCTGTCCGTGTGTCAATAGAAGAGGTTGCCTCATCCAAAATCAAGGCTGGTGGATTGGCTACCGCCGCACGCGCAATCGCTAGCAACTGACATTGCCCTTGTGAAAGATTGCTACCATCACCAGTCAAAACAGTGTCATAACCTTTCGGCAGGCGTTTGATGAAGTCATGAGCATTGGCTAATTTAGCGGCCTCGATACACTCCTCATCTGATGCCGTCAGGCGACCATAACGAATATTGTCCATCACCGTTCCTGTAAAGAGGTGTGTGTCTTGAAGCACAATCCCTAGGCTACGGCGAAGATCTGCTTTCTTGATTTTGCGGATGTTGATACCATCGTAATGGATTTTCCCTTTTTGAATATCGTAAAAACGGTTAATCAAGTTGGTAATAGTGGTTTTCCCAGATCCAGTTGAACCGACGAAGGCAATCTTTTGCCCAGGTTCTGCAAACAAATTGATATCATGCAAGACCATCTTGTGGTCGTTGTAACCAAAGGTTACATCTGAGAAAGTCACGCCACCTTCAAGTTTGTGGTAGGTCACCGTACCATCCTCGTGTGGGTGTTTCCATGCCCACATACTTGTGGTTTCTGGCACCTCTTGGATGTGACCAGCAGCGTCCACCTTGGCATTCACCAGCTCAACATAACCTTCGTCCCCTTCCACATCAGCATCAAGTAAGGTAAAGACACGGTCAGCACCCGCCATCACCGGTTCAACTGGATCTGGGAAAACCACTATTACTACCTTGCTCAATCCACGTATTGTATTTATCAGGGAAACGCTCGATAAATTCATCCGCACAGGCTTGGCGACAAGCTTCAATGCATTCTTCTTCCGTCGCGTCCTCATTTCCCCAGCGAAGATTATCCAAAATAGTTCCTGAAAAGAGGATATTTTTTTGTAGCACAACGGCAACTTGGTCACGCAAAACTTCCAAATCGTATTGGCGGACATCATGACCACCCACAGTAACGGAACCAGCATCCACATCGTAAAGACGGGAAATCAAGTTTGCAAATGAGGTTTTTCCTGAACCTGTACCGCCGATAACACCGATAATCTCACCCGATGCAATAGACAAATCAATGTCAGATAGCACTTCCTCACCACTACCATGCTTGTACGAAAAATGCACATGATCAAAACAAATGCTGCCATCTGGCACTTCCATCAATGGATTTTCAGGATTCACAATATCTGCTTTTTCCGTCAACACTTCTGATATCCGCTCAGCACTGGCCGTACTCATGGAAATCATGACCATAATCATAGACAACATCATCAAAGACATCATCATGGCAAAGATATACGAAAAAAGCGACGTCAATTCCTCTGTGGTCAAGCTTCCTGCCACGATAAAGTGTGCCCCAAACTACGACAAGCAAATCATACACGCGAAGATGATAAACATCATGATTGGGTTATTGAAAATGACAATTTTTTCAGCCTTAACAAAAAGCTGGTAAATGTTCTCTGCTGCCTTGGTGAATTTTTTATTTTCATAATCTTCGCGCACAAAGGCTTTTACCACGCGAATACCAGAGATATTTTCTTGAACACTGGCATTGAGTTCATCGTATTTACGAAAAACGTAATTAAAACTCATCATGGCTCTGCGCATGATAAAGTAGAGCGAAGTTGCTAAAATCACTACCGCAATCAAAAACATGATACTCAAGCGACGGTCAACCACAAAGCACATAAACATACTGAAAAACACGGTTAAAGGTGCTCTGACTGCCACACGGATAATCATTTGGTAGGCATTTTGGACGTTTGTGACATCCGTTGTCATCCGCGTCACCAAACCAGCCGTGCTGTATTTATCGATATTAGAAAAGGCAAAGGTCTGAATATTATCGTACATCCCCTCACGTAAATTAGCCGCAAAACCAGCCGAAGCTTCTGCCGCAAATTTTCCAGCTAAAAAGCCAGTTGTCAAACCACAAATGGCTAGAAATAGCATTAACAAGCCAAATTTCATAGCGACAGCCATATTACCCGCCTGAATCCCTTGGTCAATCAATTTCGAAATCACAAAGGGAATTGACATGTCGAAGAAAACTTCCAAAACGGCACACAAAGGAGCTAGTAAAGATGGCGTTTTGTACTCCTTCACCTGCGCTAGTAAAGTTTTAATCATTCTCATCACCTCTTTCTACAACATTATAATAAGCTCTTTCAAGCAATAAATGAAACGTCTCCTGCTCGTCTTTGGTAAAATCCCCCACAATTGCACGCTCTGAATCATCCAAGTGTTCACCCAAACGATTAATCAAAGCCCTACCTTCGTCAGAAATTTCAACTTTTTTGATACGCTTGTCTTTCTCATCTTGGCTTGTGATAATCATATTTTTTTGATCTAAACGCGCCAAAATACCAGCCATTGTCGGCTGAGACACTTCAAATTGTTTCTCTAATTCTTTAAAAGTGTAGCACTTCTCTGTTCGTTTCAAAAACATCAACACCCATGACTGCATAATCGTAATATTATACGGTTTTAGGAAATTATTCATGTTTTGTTCCAAACGATGAGCTATCCGTTTGACTAACCAGCCATAAGGAGCATTTGTCGGGTTCATTATTGCCTCCAAACTCAAAAAAGCAAGCCTCTCAAAACTTAGCCCCAAAACAATTTTTTAGCTAAATTTCAAGATTTGCTAGACATTTTCATCTATTTACCAATAGTTATTATAGAACTTTG
>NZ_DEQF01000049.1:61137-63486 GCF_002360305.1 Streptococcus sp. UBA3373
AAAAAATGATATGCAAACTTATCCAAAATTAGCATATTGCCAATCCCAGACAGCTGCATATCATTAAAGAGTTACCCTTCTTTTTCGTGAGATAGCTTCAATCGTTTGTTGCTATAATATAATCCTACCATGGCTAATAGAAAAACAGCTAAGCCAATAATGATAAAACTATAAGCCGAAATACTACTTCTTATCAAAGTCATCATTAAAGTTCCTAATGGCATAAATAGAATCGCTAAAGTATAAATACTTGAAATCACTCGTCCCATATACTCATTAGCGACACGACTTTGAACTTGACTAAAGAAATGAATATTAAAGATAGTTTCAAAAAGACTGTAAAACAGCACTCCAGAAAAACTCAAAAAAATAGGCAAACCTGTTAAGGGTGAAATAGCCAAAACAGTTATTCCTAGCCCGCTAAACCCTAATGCCCATAATAATGCTGATATCGTATTAGGAACTCTTTTTGACACTATTGCACCGAAAATAGAACCAACCGCCGATAAACTAAGGAGTGTCGCATAAGCACTCGACATTTTAAAAATACTAGAACTAAAAGGCAATAAATAAGTCAGCATTGCCAAGAAAAGATTTACCGTTGTAGCCATTATCAAAAGAAAAAATATCTCTTTTTGAGCAACAATATATAAAAATCCTTCCCAAATATCTTTAAGAATCTCTCTAAATATTAAATTCTGTCTGATTTCGTGTCCAACATAGTCAACATGCCTAATCATCAGCAGACAAAGAAAAGAAATCCCAAAAGTCAAACTATCCACAATTAAAGTCCAACGAATCCCAAAATAATGGTAAATAAGAAATCCTAATAGAGGTGAACTCACCTTAATGATTTGAACAGAGGTTTCTAAATACGAATTATAACTAACAAGCTTCTCTTTTTTGACAACCTCAGGAACATAAGCTCGATAAGCTGGGCTAGAAAACGCATTCGATACAGCAAGCAGCATATTTGCCAGAATCAAACCGTATAACATCAAGCGATTACTAGGAATAAATGCCAAGATTACACACAACAAAGCACAAAGCCCATCAGTCCAAAGCAAAATTTTGCGACGCCTAAACCTATCTGCAATTGCTCCACCAAATGGATTAAGGATAATAGCAATCACAACTTCGACAATTTGGTAAATTCCCAACATCTTTTGTCCAAAACTGCCCATGGACGCAATCCAACTGCTATTCCCATAATCATATAAAACATCTCCAAGTTTGTTAACTGCCCTACTTGCTAAAAGTTTTAAACTGTTTTTCTCCACTTTCATCCCCCTTAAATCTTTTCCATTATTATAAATGAGATTTTTAAGGGAATAAAAAAATTCCCGAATACGAGAATTTTTCATTTTAAAACTTTTTCCATATGAGATTGATAGTGTTTCGCGTGATTGATAGCACCAGTCACTTCAAAACAAAAAATAGCATTTTTCATATCATCTATCCCGCTGAAATCACCTTTAGCATATTTTAAGAAGCCCTTTTCGTAGAGAAAAACCGTACGGTGATAGGCATTTCGCTCATTTGACAATAACTTTTCAGCTTCTTTCTCAAAAAAGCTCGCTTCCTCTAATTCCCCACGCTCTGTACAAATCTCTATCATATTAATCAAGGTGCATTCAACCAAATTTCGATTCGTTGAAATTTCAGAATAATAATCGACTCGTTTCAGAATTTCTCTAACCATGCGACTCATCAAAGGAGTTGGATAAAAGGTGTAAAAATTACCAATTAAGATTAAATCACCAATTTCCCAGTTTTCTTTTTGAAAGAGGTAATCAATCACAAAATCCAAATCCTCTTTTGACATGGTACGAGTTTCGTCGCATTGGCAAATCATGCCTCGAAAGAGAATGATATTAAGCTTTGCTTGGATATCGGTAAAATCTTTTTCAAGTTTCTTTTGTTCCTCTTGAATCATTTTCTCCAAGCCTTGAACATCCTTCTGATAATGGTAAACAGCCATTTGAGACATCAATTTCTTCTGTCCCAGTTTTTTGTAGTTATTGGCTCGATTCATGAATTCATCAAGTGAAAGTTGAATGGCTTGCAAGGCTAGAAGAAATTTATTTAGAGAAATATCAGACTCACCTCGTTCAAAACGCGATAGCTGTGAAATGGATAAATCATCGCAGGCTACCTGCTTCAAAGAAAAACCACGATTGATTCGAAATTCTTTAAAGATTGGTCCATAATCTTGCATAAATTCTCCTTTTCCCACTTCAACGTTGCACTTATTAGGTCAATTTCACCCTTCGACTTGTTCGCTGAGTTCTTCCCATTCTGACATGAGGACTTCTTGTTGCTCGCTCAAGGCATCCAATTCTTTTTGCA
>NZ_DEQF01000047.1:0-16322 GCF_002360305.1 Streptococcus sp. UBA3373
TTTAACTTGTTTTCCACCAGTTTTGATGATTGCATATGTGCTCATCGTGCACCTCCTATAAAATTAGTTACGGGAAATCCCGTTTTGTGAAGACTCGCCTTGCACCGTGAGCTACGCTACTTAATGAAACGGTGTTCGCGCGGTTGCACAGGATGTGCATTTAGTCAACAGTCTCATTTTATCATGATTTATCTCATTAGGCAAGATATATCTCTTGATTTTTTATAGAAAAATTAAGTCAAGTCAAACGAGGTTTTAATGAAGCCTAGCAAAGCTTGCTTGGTCAGGCTATCTGCCTTATGGATATCTAACGACGGATCTGTTGCCATAACTTGGTAGATTTCCTTGCCTTCATGATAATAATAAGCAGTCAGCTGGAAACCATTTTTGGCATAAAACGCCACACGTTTTTGGCGTTGGGCATAATTATCTGCTGACTCATCCAGAGGCTCAATAGCCAAAATGATGGGACGATTGCCTGCTACTTTTTTGATATCTTGTAAAATGGCACTACCATAACCACGTGAGCGAATCTTGGTATTGACCGCTAAAAAGAAAAGGTAAAGCAAATCGTTATTTTGCAGTAGGTAAGCTAGCCCTACAAAAGAGTCGCCGTCATAATAGGCATAACAGTCTGTCAAAGGACGATAGGTATTTAAAATTAGCGGTAAATAAGGTAGGCGCTCCACTTTTGGAAAAGCCGTTTGATAGAGTTGCTTGACTTCTCTGTACTGTCTTGAAAAAAGAGTCACTTTTTGACGTGTTAATCCCATTGTAAATTCACCAATTCATTCGTTTCTGCATAAGCTGTATCCACTTTTTCTTGCATAGTGCTATCCAGCAGATGACGGTATTTGCCTCCCTCGATAAAGTCTTCTAAAACCAGCGTGCGGTAATCAGACAAGGTAAAACCTTCAGAACCAACAACGCCCTTGCTCCAAACCCAAACCATCGTCGGGTGGGCAGACACATTTTTAATGCGTGTTTTCCCTTCTTGTTTTTCAAACGTGACATCCAATAACAGACCACGCTCAGTCCAAATGTCATCCACCGTTTCCAGTCGTTGATTGGAAATGAAATTTCCCATTGAATAGAAAATGATTTTCTTTTCGCCGTCTTTTTCAACCACTTCACAAGGTTCAGGAACGTGTGGGTGCCCACCAAAAATAGCATCTGCACCCCAATCAATCATTTTATGATAAAGTTTCACTTGCTCTTCGGTTGGTTCCAAAGCGTATTCCGTTCCCATTTGCGGCATGACGATGGTTACATCGGCTTTTTTCTCTGCCTCTTGAATCTCCGCTTTTATCTTATCTTCTGACAAATCCGATAGATGCTTTTTGTACTCACTATCTGTCAAGGTCGCTTCCATGCCATTATAACCATAAGAATAGCCTAAAATGGCAATTTTAATTCCATTGACGTCCTTAATCAGAAAATCTTCCTTATCACGATTTTCTTGATAAATGCCAATGCAATCCATACCCAAGTCTTCAAAAATATTGACCGTTTGTAGAGCCCCTGACAAGCCCGAATCCAAAATATGATTATGTGCCAAATCAACAACATCGTATCCTGTTTCTTTCATGGCTAGGGCAATCTCAGCAGGCGCATTAAACAAAGGGTAGCCAGCTAAGGGATAATCTGAACTGATCGTTCCTTCATAATCCCCAATCGCCAAATCAGCACTGGAAATCCAATCGGTCACATATTCAAAAAAGGGCAGAAAATCATAACTACCATCGGCTTGTTCAGCACTTCCATATAAGCCATTGTGAATTAAAATATCCCCATTTGCCATGACACGCGCTGTTTGAACACTATCTGCTGATGCGTCCTTGGGAGCACTGGTCTGTCTTTTTTCAAAAAACAGGCTGTAAATCCCAGAACCCAAAAGACTCAAGACAATAAAAGCAAGACACCATCTTGTTGTTTTTCGATACATCACCACACCTCCATGCCCATTATATCATGATAATGTGATGAAAACCGAAATGTAAAAGAAGAAAAGCTATTGAAAATAGCCTTCCTCCTTACAATAAATCATCAATCATGTCATCAACGTCATCTGAATCAGCTTGAGGGGTGATGGTTGTCACTTTGATGCCAGCAACTGCACGTTCAACCAATTCTTCAACTGCCATGCGTTTTTCGTATTGTTCCACATTTTTGATTTTTGGATTGGTTTTTGGTCTGTCTGGTGCAAAAATGGTACAACAATCCTCAAACGGTTGGATTGAAATGTCGAAAGTATCAATTTTTTGAGCAATATCAATGATTTCCAATTTATCCATTGTCACCACAGGACGAATAATTGGTGTGCACGTTACGGCATTGATAGCTTGCATGCTTTCCAAGGTCTGACTAGCCACTTGCCCAAGGCTTTCCCCGTTGATGATGACTAAGCCACTGCGTTCTTCACGGATACGGTCTGTAATACGCATCATGAAACGACGGGTCAAGGTCATCAAGTAAGCTTCTGGCGCTTTTTCCTTGATTTCTTCTTGAATTTCCGTAAATGGCACTTCGATAAAGGTAATATTGCCACCAAATTTGGTTAATTTTCGTGTTAAATCCTGTGCTTTTTTCAAAGCACCTGGGCTGGTATAAGGTGGGCTAGCAAAGTGTACAGCTTCAATATCAACACCACGTTTCAAGGCTAAGTAACCTGCAACAGGCGAATCAATACCACCTGACAACATAAGCATTCCACGACCTGCCGTTCCAACAGGAAGCCCGCCAGCTCCCTTGATGTTTTCATAAGACAAGTAAGCAGCTTCTTCACGAACTTCTACTTGCAGGTTAATGTCTGGTCCTTTCATCTTAGCTTGGATATTTGGCAAGACGTCAAAAACAGCTGAACCGAGGTATTGATTAAGCTTACGACTATCCATTTCAAAGGTGTGATCGCTGCGTTTGCTAGTAATTTTAAAGGTCAAACCGTCATGGTAAACATCTTGCATCACTTCTTGGACAGCTTGTTTAATGCTTTCCAAGTTTTTCTCAACCTTGTAAGACGGTGAAAAAGCTTGAATTCCAAAGATGTTTTTCAAAGATTCTGCCACAGGCACATAATCCGTACCATTTAGGAAAATGTGGGCACGGTCACGATTGGCTGTGATGGTCACATCAGGGTAGATTGATAGGACGTGCTTGATGTTTTGCTTTAATTTATTGATAAAGCGCATCCGATTTTTACCCTTTGTAGAAAGTTCGCCATATCGAACCATAATTTCTGAATATTCCATTGCTACGTCACGAGAGAAATGCTCTCATTCCTTTCTATAAAATTATCTCACTTTTTGTGTTTTATGGTAAATTTGTTTGAAAATGGTCAAAAATTGCTCGACTTGACTCATATCATTGTCATCATCAAGGCTAATTCTGACAGCTGATTGGGCCAATTTGCTTGGTACGCCCATCGCCACCAAGGTACCTGCTGGGTGCCCTGCTTTAGACGAACAAGCGGATGTGGTTGAAATGTAAATCTCATGTTCTTCAAAAGCGTGAACAATCACTTCCCCACGCACCCCTTTGATGCCAAAGGTTAGGATATTGGGAGCAAAGTCATCGGTTTTTTCAGAAAAGATTACCACATCTGAATAAACAGCCAAAGCGTCATAAATGACAGCTTTCATTTTGGCAATACGTGGTAGAGCCACGGTTTCTTTTTCCAAAGTCAAGCGCAGCGCTTTTGCCGTTGCAGCAATACCAGCCACATTTTCCGTTGTCGAACGAAGGCCATCTTCTTGCCCTCCTCCAGTCAAAAGAGGATTCAAACGTTTCCCAGCTTTTTTGTAAATAAAACCAACGCCACGCACACTGTGGAATTTATGCCCTGAAAAGCTGGCAAAATCCACACGCTCTGTCAAATAATCTGCCACTGGAACTTTGCCAATAGCTTGGACGGCATCCACATGGAAGGTAATACCTGGCTTGTCTGCTAACACATCTGAAATCGCTGCAATGGGCTGAATAGAACCAATTTCATTATTGACCGCCATAACGGAAACCAAGATTGTCTCAGGACGCAACAAGTCCGCTAAAGCCGCCACATCCACAAACCCACGCTCATCAACAGGAGCATAAGAAACATCAAAACCGTGCTGGCTCAACCATTTGGCTGATTCTTTCACAGCTGGGTGCTCAATGTCAGACACAATAATGTGATTGCCTTGGGGCTCTTTTTCAAAGGCGACACCTTTTAATACCCAGTTATCCCCTTCGGTTCCACCAGAGGTAAAGACAATCTCATCGGTGTTGACACCCAGTAAATCCGCTATTTGCTTGCGACTTGCTTCTAAAATACGACTCGATTTTGTCCCCAAGTTATGCAAACTAGAGGGATTTCCAATAATTTTACTCGCTACTTCTTGATAAGTGCGTAAAGCCTCATCGTACGGAATGGTTGTAGCTGCGTTATCAAAATATATCATAGCTTATTCCTTCAAAAAAAATCAATACTATCATTATAACACAGTCTTAAATATGTGGAAAAGATTTCTCTTTAGTTTTCCATAAGACTTTCTTGTTAATATAATAGTGGTGTCTTAGCGATGCTATTGAAAACATGATTAAATGCTGGACATTTAAAAAGAATGTTCTATAATAGAAACATACGTGAAAAGGAGTAAACTATGCCTCAACATTATTCAAGACGTGAACATTTAGAAACGAAAAAAGAAGAAAAGTCTGCTACCCCAACAAAACATATTAAAACGGGATTTTCTGCCCTTCAAAAAACCGTCGCCCTTGTCGGTTCGATACTCAGTATCATCGTGGCTAGCATTACCATCAATAACGCCTTAAATAGTTCATCAAGTTCTAAACCCAATCACAAGTCAACAACCACGACGACCGTTGTGATTAAAGAAAAAGACGATGATGACAGAGATGATAGTAAAACAGATACGTCAGATTATGATAATGACTACTCTGCTCCCGCCGCTGCAAACAATAATACAACCAATAACGCTAAAACATCTGATGCCATTACTAATGGAAACACTAACAGTAGCTACAGTTCAAATACAGATAACACCGCAAGTTCTAGTGCTACTGATACACAACAAAGCACGAGCACACCATCTAGCTCAACCCCAGCTTCTAGCAACACTACTGCAAGCAGTAATGCCGACACAACGACTGGAAACTAATCTCACTTCGTAACATCATACCAATGGAATAAGCAATTATTCCATTTTTCAATCGCTAAAAATACCTATGAACTATACACAAACACTTGATTGGATTCATTCGTTCAAGGCAAATGGGCGCCGTCCTAGCCTTGAACGAATGCGCTATTTACTTACTCTGCTGGATAACCCACAAGACACCTTTCCTGCTATCCATGTTGTTGGAACAAATGGCAAAGGTTCAACAACTAGCTTTTTGCAACACATTTTAACGGCTTCTGGCTACCACACAGGAACCTTCACATCCCCATTTATCACGCGCTTCAATGAACGCATTGCTATTGATGGAAAAGCTATCGATGACCAAGCTTTGGTGGCCGTTGCCAAAGTCATTCGACCGATTGTGGATAGTCCTGATTTTCAACATAAAGTTGGCAGAGTGACTGAATTTGAGTTGGTAACCACCTTGATGTTTTACTATTTTGCAAACATGGCTAACGTGGATATCGCTGTTATTGAAGCTGGCATTGGAGGCACTTATGACTCGACCAATGTTTTCAAGGCGCTAGCTGTCATTTGCCCGTCGATTAGCTTTGACCACCAAGAAACGCTGGGAAATACTCTGACTGAGATTGCGAGTCACAAGGCTGGGGTGCTAAAAACAGGGGTTCCCTTTATTTTTGGGAAAATGGCAGAGCCTGTTGAACAAGTTTTCAAGGAAAAAGCAAAGCAGACCCATTCCCCTATTTATGCTCTGGGACATGATTTTTCAATCGTTTCAAATGGCAGAGCTTTTGATTTCAAGAGTCCAAAGGATAATTTGTCATCTATTCAACTCAAAATGCTTGGCAAGCACCAACAAAGCAATGCTTCTTTGGCAGCCATGACCGCCCTATTGTTGCAACCGTCCTTTTCTGCCATTTCGCTAAAAACAATTAGAGAAGGGCTAGAACAGACTATTTGGGCTGGTCGGTGTGAATGGCTAGGTCCTAATCTCATGCTAGATGGCGCCCACAACGAAGATTCCATTGCGAAATTAGTTGACTTGCTCAAAACGGAATTTGCCGATAAAACTATACACATCTTATTTGCAGGCTTGCGCCGTAAACCTTTGGCACATTTGCTGGAAGAATTGGCTGACTTTGATGTAGCCGTGACCACGTTTGATTTTTATCAAGCACAGGCCTTGGAGGATTACCCAGCGTCATACACCAAGGTTTCCCATTACAAAGACTGGCTGTCACAGGTTAATGACAATCCTGAGGACTTATTTGTAGTGACAGGTTCCCTCTACTTCATCTCCGAGGTTAGAAATCACTTATTGCAAGCATAGGAAAATCTCCCACCTGATTGCTAGGTGGGAGATGCTTTTTTACTGCAAACTTTCTGCAAATTTACGTTTAATGAAATCAGCTGAATAAGCTAATTTTTCCTCTTCTTCTGCTGGCAAGCTTAGGCTGATTTGCTCAATAATACCAGCACGGCCGACAATGGCAGGGTAGCTGAGGTAGGTGTCAAGCGGTTCATAATAATTAGAAACCGGCAATTCTTCGTGACTATCTGAAACAACCGCAAGCGCCAAACGAATGGCTGCGCTGGCAATGCCATAGCTGGTGTATTTTTTGCCATAAAAGACAGTGTGTCCACCAATCATGGCTTCGTGAGCAATCTCGTCCAAAGTTTCCCTGTCAGTGAAGCTTGCAATAGGTTGCCCTTTCACTCGGACTTGACTCCATGCCGTAAATTGAGAATTGCCGTGCTCTCCCAAATTATAACCATAAACACTACGAGCATCAACACCAAAACGTTCGGCCACCGCACGTTTCATTCGCGCCGTATCCAACAAAGTTCCCGTCCCAATGACACGTTCCTTAGGTAGTCCTGAATAGTGTTGGTATAGACTTGTGACCACATCAACAGGATTTGAAATGGCGATAATCACGCCGTTAAAGCCAACTTCTTTGAGGCGTTTCGCTACTTGTGGCACTTCTTTAGCTGTAAATGGCAATTCTGCAAAGCGATCTGCATTTGGATTGTCCTGCAAAGCAATATTTCCCAAGGCTGAAATCACCACATCTGCATCCGCCAAAGCCGCATAGTCATTAACCACGATATTGGCGTGCTGATTGAGATTGGCTGCTGCATCGCGGAAATCCACAGCATCGGCCGTCACCTTTTTCTCATTTGTATCAATCAAAACATAGTCATCAAATGCTCCTTGAGCAATCAAACCGTGAGCAACCGTTGAACCGACATGTCCCATTCCAATAATTCCAACCTTACGCGACATAAAACCTACCTCCTTGTGATATTACTCCACATTATAGCCCTTTCAGCTAAAAAATACGAAAGAAACCTAACAACTCATGTCAGGTTTCTTTTTTTATTTCACTAAATCTTGCAAAGGACCAAAAACAATCTTTTCAATATCTGCTACATAAACAGACAAGGCTTGTTGGGCATCAAGGTAATCTTTCAAAACAGGATTACCCTCAATTTTGGCACCGAGTTCTTGCATTTTGGTTTGCTCATCACCTGTTGGCATTTGCCCAGATTGGATTTTAGCATAAAGGCCTTGTTGGAAATCTGTAAATTCCTTGAACAAGTCTTTAGCTACTGGGTCAGCCTCGATAGCCGCACGACTTTCTTCAGCTTTTTTGTACTCAGGAAGGGCACGAATACCACGTTCCAATTCATTTGCTAAATCATAAACATTTGCCATTAATCTTCTCCTTAATTAATATAAACATTATAATCTGTGTGTTCGCTAATTGCTTGCTTGGCACGTTCTAAATCTTTCCTATTTTTGAAAGAGATTTGCAAAATACCATTGATATCCTCGCGGTTTTTCTCGTTAATATGGATATTCACCAGCGAAATACCTCGAAGCAATTCAAGAATATCCAAAATCACGTCTTCCTTGTCAGGAATATCGACAAAAATATCAAAACTACTTTCCACGCCACCACGCTTGTGAATGGTCATCTGTTGACGTGTGTCACGCGCATGGTAAAAATAATCCCAAATAGCTTGGTCATCACTTTGAACAATCAATTTGGCAACCGCGTCCAAACGGTCTTGAAAATCCGTAATGCGTTCTAGAATGGCTGTTTTATTGCTCAAAAGCACGCTGGTCCACATGGACGGGTCACTTTCTGAAATTCGCGTCATGTCACGAAAACCACCTGCCGCAAATTGATTGGTCATCTCGTGTTCAAGAGCATAATCCCCAGCCTGTTCCATCAGACTAGCTGCCAAAATATGGGGAAAATGGGAGATTTGGCTGGTCACACGATCATGCTCGTCCGCATCAATCCTTATAAATCGTGCATTAAGCCCTGTCAAAAGGTCTTGGATTTCTTCTATCGTTCCTTCTGAGGTTAAGACAGACGGCGTCAAAATGTAATAGGCATTTTCAAACAAGGTCACATCAGCTGCCAAGGGGCCTGATTTGTGTGAACCTGCCATAGGATGCCCACCCACAAAACGAATGGAACGATTAGCGAAGACGGACTCCCCCACAGCGACAATCTCAGATTTGGTTGAACCTGTATCTGTAATAATGACCTGATCCTTCAAATCCAAATCATCCAATTGTTTCAGGATGTCAATCGTGGGTTTTATTGGTGCCGCTATGATAATGATATCACTGATAGGAGCTAAATCTTTCAAGTCTGTCACTAAATCATCGACAATCCCACGTTCCATTGCAATGGTGCGTGATTTTTCTGACGTATCATAGCCAATGACCTGGTAATCAGGGTGGGCACGCTTAATGCCCAAGGCGATTGATCCGCCAATCAAGCCTAGACCGATAATCGAAATGATTTTATTTTCCATCCTTGATTTTTCCCCCATCACACAAGCTATCTCTGTGTTTTTTAGAAATGTTTGACATAATCACGGTGTCTAGCAACCGCATCTTTTAGTTCTTCCAAATTATCTGACGAGAATTTATCTAAAATTTCATCAGCAATAACGGTTGCTACAACAGACTCCATGACAACACCTGCCGCAGGTAGAGCTGTTGGATCTGAACGCTCAACCGTTGCCTTATATGGCTCGTGCGTTTCAATATCCACTGACATCAGTGGCTTGTAAAGCGTTGGAATAGGTTTCATGACACCACGTACAACAATGGGTTGCCCATTGGACATCCCACCTTCAAATCCGCCAAGATTGTTGGTGCGACGTGTGTAGCCTTCTTCTTCATTCCAAAGGATTTCATCCATTACTTGACTACCTTTGAGATAGCCGTCCTTGAAACCTAGCCCAAACTCAACACCCTTGAAGGCATTGATGGATACCACGGCAGCTGCGATTTTCGCATCGAGTTTTTTGTCCCACTGAACATAAGAACCAAGCCCGACAGGAACACCACCAACAACCGTTTCCACGATACCACCAATGGTATCTCCATCTTTTTTGATCTGGTCAATATAATCCTTGATTTCTTGCTCACGTTCTTGATTGACAATAGACACTTCAGATTGGCTAGCCAACTCCTTGATTTGAGCGACGGTCAAACCTTCTGGAACGTCAATTTCTTTTCCGCCAAAAACAACCACGTGATTAGCAATCTCGATATCCAATTCTGCCAAAATACGCTTAGCAACCGCTCCAACAGCAACACGCATCGTGGTTTCACGCGCTGACGAACGTTCCAAGGAATTACGCAAATCATCAAAACGATATTTCATGCCTCCAACAAGGTCAGCGTGCCCTGGACGTGGGTGCGTGATTTTGCGTTTGGTTTTGAGCCTATCCTCGATATCTTCAACCGCCATAATGTCTAACCATTTTTGGTGGTCTTTATTGATGACATGAAGGGTGATTGGCGCGCCAGTTGTTTTTCCGTGACGCACACCAGAAGTGATTTCCACTTTATCCGATTCGATTTTCATGCGTCCGCCACGACCGTAGCCACCTTGGCGACGTTTCAAATCGCCGTTTATATCCTCAGCCGTCAAAGGAAGCCCCGCAGGAACCCCCTCGATAATAGCCGTTAAACGCGGTCCGTGTGATTCACCAGCTGTTAAATATCTCATTTTATTTCTCCAAATACGCTTTCATCTCTTCAAGTGGTATCTGATTGATGGCTGCACGCCCCAATTCAGGAACAATGACTGTCTTAATCATGTGTCCGCGAGCTTTCTTGTCATGTTTTAAAGCATTATAAAGCTCATCAACCTGCCAAGGTTGGTAATCCGTTGGCAAGCCAAATTTTTGGCACATGTTCTCAATAGCTTGGGTAATGCCTTGTGGCATCAAGCCTTTTTTCTCAGCCACACGAGAGATTTGTACCATACCAATCGCGACTGCTTCACCGTGCATGACTTTGCCATAACCAGCGGTTGCTTCAATCGCATGACCAATGGTATGACCAAAATTAAGGTAAAGGCGGACACCATTATCTAACTCATCCTCAACAACAACCTTGCGTTTCACATTACAAGAACGGTAGATAATGCTTTCAGCATGGGCCAAAATGCTCTCAGGCGAACCATCCATTGCAGACAGTTCTTCCCAAAGTTCCACATCATCAATCAATCCGTACTTGATAACCTCTCCCATACCTTCGATAAGTTCACGTTTTCCGAGGGTTTGGAGAGTTTCAGGATCAATTAAAACCCCATCAGGTTGGGTGAATGTCCCGACCATATTTTTCGCACAAGATGTGTTGACGCCTGTCTTGCCACCAATAGATGAATCCACTTGAGCTGTCAAACTCGTTGGTATTTGCAAGAAATGAATTCCACGCATATAAGTTGACGCGACAAAACCAGCCAAATCACCAACAACACCGCCACCTAGAGCAACGATGCCATCACTGCGAGTCATCTCGTGTTTAACAAGAAATTCATAAGCCTTATTGACTGTCTTAAGATTTTTAGACGCTTCACCTTCTAAAAAATCAAAGACAATAGCTTCAAAACCAGCATTTTCAAGGCTTAATTTAACTGTTTCAGCATATAAACTGCCCACACGATTGTCCGTGATAATAGCAATTTTTTGTGGTTGCCACAATGTCGCCACCCAATCACCCGCTTTTGCTAGGGCACCCTTTTCAATCACAATATCGTAAGGGGTTGGAAGATTAACATTTAGTTTCATACGCGTCACCTACCTGTTATTCTTATTTTGTATTGTATTTTTCTTCAAGCGCTGACCAAATTTCAGCAGTTGGCATGGTTTCTCTCGTCCAACATTCAAAGGCTTCAGCTGCTTGGAACAAAAGCATACCCAAACCATTTAACGCTGTTAATCCTTGACGGCGTGCCAAGGCTAAAAATGGCGTTTCAAAAGGTTGGTAAATGGTATCTGCTACCAGAATACCTTCTGGGAAGGTAAAATCTTCTGCGATAAGCATTGATATGCCGTCCATTCCCACGCTTGTCGCGTTCACAAATAATTGCGATGCCAAAACCTTCTCTTGAATCAAAGAAACATCCTCAACAGGGTAAACGTCAATAGATACGCCCGTTTTATCTGCTAATTCTTGTGCTTTTTGACGTGTTGCTTCTAAAAAAGCTGTTTGGTTGAAAATGTTAATGTGACGAGCGCCATTAAGTGCGGCTTGTGCAATAAGCGCCGTTGCTGCCCCGCCACCTCCAAGGATGGTCATAGTCTTATCTTTGACATCAAAATCAGCAAAAGTCGCTAAACTTCTAAAGAAGCCAATGCCATCAGTGTTGTGCCCAATCAATTTACCGTCACGATGAATAACCGTATTAACCGCACCAATCAATTGTGCCGAGTCTGTCAATTCATCCATGTAAGGAATGACTTTTTGTTTGTAGGGCATGGAAATATTGACACCAAACATATCGTAGCGTTTGACATTTTCCAAGGTTACTTTGAGGTCTGCTTCTGGAATATCCCAAGCCACATACACCCCATTGACACCTGTCTTATCAAAGGCATAATTATGGATAAATGGTGAAATAGAGTGCTTAATTGGAGTTGCAACCACCGCTGCTAACCGCGTGTGTCCATCAATTTTCATTAAGTACCTCCCTGATATGTCGCAAATCTTGTAAGGCGATTTGTCCTGGTGCGCTAGCTTGGTCTAGGCAAGCAAAAGACCAAGATGACCCAAAAACATCCACCGCAAGACGTGACGAACGGCCGAGTTTGCCCATTGACATGGTGGCATACTCTTGCTCTGGGTTTAAGGTTTTAAACCCACGAGTGTAATTCATCAAATCCAAAACATCTTGTTCACTGTTTGGCATCACGGCAATCTTAACCACGCGCGGTGCCAAAGCTGTCAACTCAGAAAACGAAGCCATAAGATTTTCAGGTGTTTCTTCAAAATTATGGTAAGACAAAACCAGATTTGAAAACTCTAACATTTCCTGAAAAGCTGCTTTATGTGAGAAATACTCAAAGTCAATGTAATCTGGATGATAAATGGCATTAATGTCTTTTAACAAGGCAACATAGTCCTCATCAGATATTTGCATCTGACCGCCTTCTTTATCGGTACGAATCGTAAAAAGAATTTCTCTGCCTGCAAAGGTTTCAAAGATAGCTGGGGCAACGGTCATAATGTCGTCTTTTTTCAAAACATCCGCACGCCATTCGATAATATCAGCTCCTTCAAATTTTGAAGCGTCAATATTCTGGGCCTCTTCTAAACTTTTAGGCATTATAGGTACTACTATTTTCATTTTTTAACCCTTATTGTAAATACTTTCAAATAATTGCTAACAGCGTCTGCCTCGTTGACTGTGAAATCACTTGGCAATTGTTGTAAGCGGAGGTAGTCATGCTTAACAGAAGCAAAGCCCTTTTCCAATTGCTTTTTGAACTGTGCTACTGAGACATTTGACGCATTGGTAGAGGCAATAATGACGCCGTTATCTGCTAGAATATCTAAAGCTTGACTAATAAGTCGATGATAATCTTTAGCGACCGAAAAAGTGTGCTTTTTATTACGGGCAAAACTTGGTGGGTCGATAACAATAACATCAAAGGTCAAGTGCTTACGTTTAGCGTATTTGAAATACTCAAAAACATCCATGACCACAAAATGGTGAGCTGCTAAATCCAATCCATTGCTCTCAAAATGCGCTTTTGAGAGTTCACGAGAACGTTTGGCCAAATCCACAGACGTGGTTTCAACAGCACCACCCATGGCTGCCGCAACGGAAAAAGCTGCTGTGTAAGAAAACATATTTAAGACACGTTTTCCCAAACCCAGCTCGTTAATCAAGGCATTGCGAACATCATGTTGGTCCAAAAAGATACCTGTCATCAAACCGTCATTCATGAAAACACTGTACTTAACCCCATTTTCCAAAATAGTAAAATGGCTTGGTGCTTCTTGGCCGTAAAGGTGAGCTGATTCATAATTCAACCCTTTGAATCGAATTTTCTCATAACCGCCCTTGATTTCAGGATAAGCTTGTTGAAAAGCCTTCACAATCGTGTCACGGTGTTGGTAAACAAAGGGGTTGTACCATGAGAATACAGCAAAATCAGCATAACGATCAACCGTTATACCACCAAAATTATCTCCATCTTGGTTAAATAGCCGATAAGATGTCGTAAAATCAGAATTTTCAAACGGTTGACGCCGTTCTTTGGCTATTCGAAACAGATTAAAAAAATAAGCTTCCGTTAGTGTTACTTTTTTAGGGCTCAAGAACCAACCACGCCCCTTATTTTGTCGAGAAAGATAAGCTGTCCCTAAAAACTGGTGCGATTGATTATAAAGCCCCACCAACTGGTCATCGCCTTTAGCCTGATAACAATCTTTATCATCTAAAAGCTGAACCCCACGTTTTATTTTTTTTTCTGTAGAAGAGCCTACATATAGTTTATTCATAAGACTTATTATATCAAAATTTTGTGCGTTTTCCTACTATTTTTTGCATTTCTTCTGGCTCCCTAAAACAAATTTATGTTATAATCTTAACTGAGATTTTGTCTTTAGGAAAAATAAAAAAAGGAAGTTCCTACAGTGAAAAAATTGAAACAGGTTATCTCACACGTGTTGAGTACACGTTTGGGATTCATTTTAACACTTTTATTGCTTTATTGGCTAAAAACCATGTGGGCTTATCATATTGATTTTACCCTTGATTTAGGAAATTTCTATCAAGTTATCCTATCCATTTTAAATCCCATCCCATTTGGTTTGTTCTTATTAGGGTTAAGCCTTTATATCAAACGAACCCGAACCTTTTATATTGTGAGTTGGATTACTTACACGATTTTAAATATCCTACTCATTTCTAATGTCATTTATTTCCGTGAATTCTCTGACTTTATTACCGTCAGTGCCATGCTAGCAAGTAGCAAGGTGTCGGCTGGTCTAGGGGATTCTGCTATTAACTTACTGCGTGTCTGGGATATTGTTTATATTCTAGATTATATTATTCTTATTACGCTTTTTGCGACGAAGAAAATCAGCATGGACCCGCGTCCATTTAACAAGAGAGCAAGTTTTGCGATTACAGCACTTTCAGGGTTGCTCTTTTCAATTAACCTCTTTATGGCAGAAATTGACCGTCCTGAGTTGCTCACACGTGGTTTTTCAAACGTTTATGTCGTTCGAGCCTTAGGTTTGCCATCGTTCACCGTTTATAGTGCCAATCAAACCTACCGTGCTGAAAAAGAACGAAGCGAAGCTACTGCTGATGATTTGGTCAAGGTAGAAGATTATGTCAAAGAGCATTACGCCGCTCCCGATCCTAAATACTTTGGTATCGCCAAAGGCAAGAATGTTATCGTGCTGCATTTGGAAAGTTTCCAACAATTTCTGATTGACTACAAGTTAGATGTTGATGGGCAATCCTACGAAGTCACACCATTTTTAAACTCGCTTTACCATTCAAAATCAACCATTTCATTTGCTAATTTCTTTAACCAAGTTAAGGCTGGTAAAACATCCGATGCCGAAACGTTGATGGAAACCTCACTCTTTGGACTGAGCAGCGGTTCTTACATGGTTAACTACGGTGGTGACAATACCGCTTATGCCGCTCCATCTATCTTGGCACAAACTGGCGGATACACCAGCGCCGTATTCCACGGAAACGTCGGTTCTTTCTGGAATCGTAACAACGCTTATAAACAATGGGGTTACAATTATTTCTTTGATTCTTCTTATTTCCAAGAACAAACCGATAAAAACTCCTTCCAATACGGTCTAAATGATAAGTATATGTTTGCAGACTCAATCAAATACCTTGAGCATATGCAACAACCATTCTATACGAAATTCATTACCGTAAGTAACCATTATCCTTATACTAGCTTAAATGGCGAATCTGACGAAGAAGGTTTCCCACTCGCTAAAACCGATGACGAAACCATTAACGGCTACTTCGCCACTGCCAACTACCTTGATGCTTCTGTTGAAGCCTTCTTCAATTACTTAAAAGCATCTGGTTTATATGATAATACTATCGTTGTTCTTTACGGAGACCACTACGGTATCTCTAATTCACGTAATCCAAGCTTAGCACCATTGCTTGGCAAGGATTCAGAAACGTGGACCGAATACGACAATGCCATGTTGCAACGTGTTCCGTTCATGATTCATATTCCTGGCTATACTGATGGTTTCATTAGTGATACTTATGGCGGTGAAGTTGATGCTTTACCAACACTTCTTCACTTGCTTGGTGTTGATACCAGCCACTTTGTTGAACTTGGACAAGATTTGCTCTCACCTGAGAACAATCAAATCGTTGCTCTTAGAACATCTGGTTACTACATCACACCAACCTATACTAGCTACGGTGGACACCTTTATTACACCACAACTGGCGAAGAAATCACTAACCCTGATGAAAATACCGTCGAAGCCACGAAGAAAATTCGTGATGCGGCAGCTGAGCAATTAGCTATCAGCGACGAGATTCAAACAGGTGACCTGTTACGTTTTGATAAAGACACTGGTCTTAAAACAGTTGATGCGTCATCAATTTCATATACACATTCGCTTAAAGATTTGAAAGCTATTGAGAAAAAACTGGGCGACGATTCAACCAGTCTATATAGCCAAAACGGCAACAAATCAACAGCAGACTTGTTCAAAGCGCCTAGCTACATGCAACTTCACGAAAGCTCAACTAGCACAACAAGTTCTGAATCATCATCAACAAAAGCCTCGTCATCAGAATGATACCACACCAAAAAGCTCTTACTCCTATTTAGGAGTAAGAGCTTTTT